>DAOLDN010000030.1:0-14450 GCA_035327385.1 Verrucomicrobiota bacterium
GATCGAAGTTGTCGAGGTAGATGCGGCTCACGGCGATGGTGCGCAACGCGTCGAAACCCGTCGGCGGCGTCTTGACCGGGATGTCATTGTTCTCCGGCTGATACGCCAGCGGCACGAAGCCGACGAAGCCCTTGGTCTCATCCTGCAACGCGCGTAATTGGCGCAGATGATCCACGCGGTCGGCGAGCGATTCGACGTGGCCGAACAGCATCGTGCAAGTGCTGCGTCCACCGAGCGTGTGCCACGTGCGATGGACGTCGAGGTATTCCTCGGCGGATTCCTTGCCCTTGGCAATGGCGCTGCGGACTTCCTTGCGGAAAATTTCCGCGCCGCCGCCCGTGAGCGATTCGAGTCCGGCGTCCTTCAATTCAATCAACGTCTGCTCGACGGATTTCTTCGCGAGCCAGGCGAGGTGCAGGATTTCAATCGCGGTGAAGCATTTGAGTTGGAGTCTGGGAGCACACGCGCCCCGCGTGTCATTTTCCGCGCCTCGCGGAAAATCTCGTTTCACCAACTTCTCTTCTTCGGAAAGTTTGTTTGACGGAGGTTCGGACGGGGCGTCCGAACCAGCACGCGAGGCGCGTGCGTTCCCCATTTCGTCGTTCAGCGCCCGCAACGCCTTGAGCATGTCCACGTAGTAACTGAACGGCAGCGAGGGATGCAGCCCCCCGACGATGTGCAGCTCGGTGATGCCGAGCTTCAACGCCTCACGCGCCTTCTCGACCATTTGTGGAATGGTCAGCTCGAAGCCGTCGGCGTCGCGTTTCTTGCGCGCGAACGAGCAGAACTGGCAGCTCAGGATGCAATAGTTCGAATAGTTGATGTAGCGATTGACGATGTAGCTGGCACGATTGCCCACTTTCTTCTGGCGTGCGAGATCGGCGATGGCGCCAAGCGCATTGAGGTCCTTGGATTCAAACAACCGCAGCGCGTCGGCTTCGGAAATGCGTTCCCCGGCGGCGACCTTGTCATAGAGGTCGCGCAATCCGCTGAGTTGGACGAAGAAATTCATCCCGCACAGTGTAGGACAGGCGACCACTCTCCGCAGTACTTATTGCTAAAGGGAACGAGTCAAGCCTGTGCCAAACCCAACAAGCGAAGTCTCCAGGCGGGAAGAAAACAGGGACAGGCGGAAATGGTTGCACTGCGTCAGGCTTACGCGGTGGCGTTGCTCCCGCGAATTTGCAGTCGTGCAGTCCATGGTTCAAATCTCGTGGCTGGTTGTGGGTAGAATACCCGACAAATTGTCCGTATTTCTGCCGGTTGCCAAAGCCCTCGACGTGTGGGAAAAAAACAAACCGACAGAAGTTCTACCACCTTCTGATCCGTGAAATCCGACAGTTCCAGTTGATCCGTCGGTTTTGCGCCCAAAAGGAATCACATGAAAACACTGAATTTTGCCTCAAAGTCCGCCAAAAACGGTTCGCGCATCGCAGGTCCGCTCACGTCGCGCCGAGGGTGGGGGCTGTCAATCCTCCTCGCCACCGGTTTGTTGTTCAAGCTGTCGGCCCCGCAAGCTGCTGCGCAGCCATACAGCATTTGGAACGATTCGGCGTTGCCGGCGATCATCGAAGCCGCCGATTCGGGGTCGGTTGAACTGGGATTAAAGTTTCGCAGTTCGGTCAATGGCAATATCACGGGAATCCGCTTTTACAAAGCCGCAGGCAACACCGGCACGCATGTGGGGAATGTGTGGAACACCAACGGAACGCTGCTTGGGTCCGTTGAATTCACAAGTGAAACCGCTTCGGGCTGGCAGCAACAGGCGATGCCTCCGGTTGCCATCGAAGCGAATACCACTTATATCGTTTCTTATCACGCTCCGAATGGCGGATACTCATTGGATTTCGGTTATTTTGCGTCGTCAGGCGTGGATAATTCCCCGCTTCGGGCTTTGGCGGATGGCGAGGACGGCCCCAATGGTGTTTACGCTTACGGCACAGGCGACATTTTCCCCAACCAAAGTTTCAACTCGGCCAATTACTGGGTGGACGTCGTCTTTGTCGAAGAACTGACTCAGGACACCACACCGCCACAGGTCAGTTCGGTCAGTCCTGTTAACGCCGCCTCCAGTGTGAGCTTGAGTTCCGCAGTGACGGTCAACTTCAACGAAGCGATGGATTCAGCGACGATCAACATCAACACGATTCAATTACGCGATCCGTTGGACACGCTCGTGCCGGCATCTGTCTCCTACAATCCTTCACTCCTCCGGGCGACGCTGGTCCCTGACAATCCATTGGATGTGGGAACAACTTACACCGCGACAGTCAAGGGTGGCGAATCAGGAGTCAAAGACACCTCCACGAACGCACTGACCTCGGATTACACATGGACGTTTACAACCACTGACCAAACCGAAACCGCCGCAAGTCTCTGGTCTGACACCGACTTGCCGGCAATCAACACAGCCAACGATACGGGTGCCGTGGCATTGGGGTTGAAATTTCGGAGCGCTGTCGAGGGGCATGTGACTGGTATTCGATACTATCGGGGAACGAACAATCCCGGGCCGCACGTTGGACGGTTGTGGGCTGAGGATGGGACGCCATTGGCGAGTGTGGTGTTTGAAGGGGAGAGCAGCAGCGGGTGGCAGGAACAGGCGTTGATGAGTCCGGTCGCAATCGCGGCGGACACGACGTATGTGGTGTCGTATCACGCGCCTGGAGGAGGTTATTCTGCGACGCCTGGATACTTTGCGGATGGCGGTTACACCAACGGGCCGTTGAGGGCGCTGGGGAGCGTGGAAGCGGGAGGCAATGGTGTGGCGGCCTATGGAGATTCGAGTGTGTTTCCAAACCAGACGTTTGGCAGTGCCAACTACTGGGTGGACGTGGTGTTTGAGCCGGAATCGGTGACCCCTGGTTGCGAGGGTGACACCAATCCGCCCGTGCTGGTGGTGCCACGCGACGTTCTTTTGAAATGCGAGGTGTGCGACACCGATCCGGGCAAAACGGGAGTTGCAACGGCCACGGACGAATGCACGTTCACCATCACCTACGAGGACACGGTTCTGGGCGATTGTCCGAAAGTGGTGAAGCGGATTTGGATTGCCACGGACGCCAACGGCAATTGCAGCCGTGGGGTGCAAATCATCGCCTGCCTTCCGCCGGCGTTTGTCACTGACAGCGGCGGTTGCATGCTTGACCGCAGCCAATGGCCCGGCGAGTCGGACTTCCGATTGATCTTCCATAAAGACCCGCAGAATGCGCCGTGTTTCCGGCTGACGGCCAGCAATCCCGGACAATTCCTGTTCAACGTGTTCCATGTCGGCAATCCCGGTGAATCCGTGACCCTGAATCTGACGGTGCCCTATCCTTTCGTGACGCAAGGGGCAAGGCCGGTTCATGCTTATGACGGAGTCACAGCAAATGCCGGCGATTCAGGCGTGTGTCTGACACCGGGCAAGGAGCTTTACGCCGGATCCCAACGAGTCACACTCGCCAGCTATGGCACTGCGCCGAACCCATCCACGACGTTGCCCGTCAGTTTGAAAATTCCGGCATCGGGTGTTCTGTATGTGACCGTTCACCTGGACTTCGGGTTGAAACGAACCACCGGCTACCAGACGAACGGTGTTGGTGACGCTTTGGATTGCGCGACGGGAACCAAAGCAGTGGTGCCCAACCATAACGAATATGTCTTTTCCGTCGGCGGCGCTTTCACCGGCAGCGCCAGCATCAAAAACTACAACGAGTTCAAACAGAATTCGGGCGGGATCAAACTTGAGAACCCGCATTTCAAGAAAACGGTGTCACTTGCCGCTGTGGAAGAATCCAGTCAGTCCCCGGTTCAATTCGGATTCACTGTCACCGGCCCCGAGGAGCAGGTCTTCATCATTGAAAAATGCACGAACCTGTCTGCGCCAGTCTGGACGCCGATCGCCACCAACGTCATTTCAGGCGGCACATTTGATTTCAGCGACCTGCGCCGCGACGATACGCCCAATTGCTACTATCGCATCCGCACTCCATAAAGCCGTCCATGCCGCGCGCCTTGACGGGCGCGCGGCCCATTCCTGCCGATTGGCTGGCGGCGTGTTAAGACCCCTTGGGAAACAGGTGACGCGGTTGCGTTGCGTCACCCGATAATCGTGTTCTTGCACTCGGGCTTCGTGTCATGGAAAATCCTCCGCCTATGGGACACGTTAAATTGCACATTCCGGGACCGGTCGAAGTCAGCGAGAAAACCTTCAAGGCGTTTTGTTCGCCGATGATCGGCCATCGCGGGCAGGGATTCAAAGATCTTTACGCCAGGATTCAGCCGCAGCTCCAGCAACTGCTTTCCACCAGACAACTGGTTTACATCTCCACCTCCAGCGCCTGGGGCGTGATGGAGGGAGCGGTGCGGAATCTCGCGCAGAAGAAGGTCCTCAACTGCATGTGCGGCGCGTTTTCCGACAAATGGTTCGATGTCTCCAAGAAATGCGGCAAACTGGCCGAGGCGTTGCAGGTGGAGTGGGGTTCTCCCATCCGCGCCGAAGCCGTGGACAAAAAGCTCGCCACCGGCGAATTCGACGCATTGACACTCATCCACAACGAAACCTCCACGGGCGTGATGAGTCCGCTGGCGGAAATCGCCGCCCTGAAGAAAAAATATCCCGACGTGATGTTCATCGTGGACGCCGTCAGTTCCATGACGGCCGTGCCGTTGAAGTTCGACGAACTGGGCATTGACGTGCTGCTGGCCGGCACGCAAAAGGCCTTCGCCCTGCCGCCGGGCACCGCCGTGTTCGTCTGTTCTCCGGCGGCACTCGCCAAAGCCGCCACAGCAAAGGATCGCGGCTACTATTTCGACTTCCTCGAATTCCAGAAGAACGCCGAGCAGAGCATGACGCCCAGCACGCCGAGCATTGGTCATGTGTATGCCCTGTCTTCCAAGCTGGATGATTTCTTCGCCGAAGGATTGGAGGCGCGTTACGCGCGGCACCGCAAGACCAACCAGATGACTCGCGACTGGGCAGCCCGGCACGGTTTCACGTTGTTCCCCGAACCCGGTTTTGAATCCCTCACGTTGACCTGCGTGAACAACGGCGCGAAGCCTGGCGGCCGCACAGTGGACGTCGCCAAACTTCAGAAACTCGTCAAGGACCAGGGATTCCTCATTGACGGCGGCTACGGAAAAATCAAGGGCACAACGTTCCGCATCTCCAACATGGGCGATGAGACGGAAGCCTCCATGCAGCCGTTGTTCGCCGCCTTGGACAAGGCCATGAGTCAGTTGTAAGGAACGTGGCGGCGCACGCAACTGCGCCGCACGGTGCTGCCGCGTGCCAGAGCCATTCAAATCCGCGCCACACTCGTTGCGCGAATGACGGCGATTGCCGGTGCGATGGAATCGTTCCCTGATCGGGCTTGTTCGCCTGCCTGCATCGTGCCGGCACAGGATTGCGAGGCGGTCACGGGCCTGATATTCAACGTGCGTGCAATGGCTTGGAATTCCCGTTCACTTCGCCGCCGCCCTTGTCCTGGCCTGGGGCGTCAACTGGATCGGGCTCCGACCGTGGCGACGCGCCTCCGGCGAACATTGGACGGAACGTGCACGGCTGCTCTGGCCGGTACGCACGACGGCCATGACCAATGTGTTTCTCCTGCCCGTGCTGCTGAATCGGGCTTCACAGGTTCGCTTTCGGCGATTCCCTTTTCTGGATTGCCGAGGGACTGGCGGCATTTCTCGGTGCACTTGCGGGTGGATTGGGAGAACTTGGCTCGGACACACGCATCGCGAAATATTTGGGGCGAGCCGTGTCGAGCCGCGACCGGGGCGGGCGCGCTCCCCACAGCAAATGCATCGTTCCGGTTAGGGACTGCAAAGGTTCTCGGCCGGATTGCCCAGTCCTGCGGGTGAGAAGGGAGAATCTGAAATGCTGATCTTGTCGAGCCTGGGTCCGCTGGCACCATAGCCGACATCAATGGTGTGCTGACCTTCCGCCAGCGCGACGTTGGTGACTGAAACCCATTGCCATCCGGCAGTGACGACTCCGCCTTTCAAGAACCAGGGGCCGGAGTTGATCCGCACCCAGAACGAACCGGTGAAGGGTCCCGGCGAGTTCAACCTCCAAAAGACGTGGTAGGTTCCATTGGTTGCCACCGTAAAGGGAAATGTGACCCAGTCCCAGGTGTTGGTGGGCGCGGAAGCGGCGCTCGTCGCACCTGTCCTGGCCACGACAAATCGTCCATTGGAAGCCTGCACATCCGAGAATATGTTCCAATTTGTCCCCACAGTTGCACATTCAGCTTCGTAAGTGAGCGTGTACCACGCGTTGGAAGTTCCCCAGGCCTGATACCAACTGGCGTGGTTTATGGTGCTGTAGGAAGCCGGCACGTGACGGTTGGTCACCGTATTGATGTTCGTCAGTCCCATCAGGAATTTGTCCACAAAGGCTCCCATGTCTGAAATCACATCGGTCGTGAAAGCACAATGCGCCTTCCCGCCGTTGATGTTCCAGCCCAGCCGGTCGCCGATGCCGAAGGTGTTATAGACCTGTTCGGCGGCCCTGCAAGAGACGTAGCATGAAGGATTGGACAACCAGGCGGCTCCGTCCGGGTTGCCGGTGACGAACAACGCGCGGGGCGCAACCATCGCCAGCAGCGAATGATGATCGTGCGGCAGGAAGGAAACATTGGCGACGGTGCCGAACGCGCTCATGTCCTGCCTAAACCAGTTGTAATCTGTGTTGGGGATCCATTCCACCGTGCCGGAAGGTTCGGTTGCCGAGTAACGCCAGTTTGGAGCGCCGCCGCCGCCGGACTCCTGGGGAATGGTCAGCGCGATGCGCTCGTCCAACGCTCCGCAGAACAGGGCCATTTTGCCCGCATAGGAACAACCCGTGACACCGATGCGCTCCAGATTGATCTGCACTCCGTTGCCGAGGTCTCCGTTTAGGAGGTGCAGGCCGTCAATGAGACGGCTGCAACCCCATGCCCACGCGCTGTACTGTCCCGTATTGTCGGAGTTCAACGCAGGGGAGTGCGGGGCGGCGTATAGCAGGTAGTAGGGATGCGAATTCGCCTGGCTGCCATAAGTCGTCACCTGGTTGGCATTGTAGCTGATTCTGGCGATAGCGCGTCCGCCGATGATGCTGGAACTGGGATTGCCATTCATCCCGATCATCGCAGGGAACGTCCCGCTCGCCGCCGGCAGTGTGATGTTTGCCGTCTGAGTCAGGGTGCGAACGACGCCATTGACAATATTGGTTGTCCGCACGGTGAGAGTGCGATTTGTTCCGGTGCCGGTGACGCCGGCAAAAATCATCGTCGGTTCCACAACAGGCTTGATTCCAATCTCATAGTTTTCGATCTGCGCCTTGATTTCAGCGCGGCGGCGGTACCAATTTGCAAAGTTGGTGCTTCGGGTGTTTCCAAGATTCAACGGATCACTGGCCCACGCGAACGGGTCGGGCAGACCTTGAATCAACGGGAGATTGCCGCTGGCCAAAGTCGGCATGGGCGGCGCGGGAAATCGCGAGCCTGTGTTCTCAACCGCATACACGAGAGGAAGCGGGGCGGAAGGGTCGTATCGTACCCGATAAAATCGTTGCGAGTCCGCCGGACTGTTTGTGAATGACACCTGCCCGTACACATCGGTCTTGTTGGTTCTCATGGGGGTCCACGTCACCGGCACAATCAACTCCTCGGACCATTCCGCCACATAGTTCTGGCCGGGCGTTCCGACAAAGCTGATGCGCAGGTCGCCATTGGGCAGAAGCGTCGGGACGGCCTGGGCTTCGTTTGCCCCGGAGGACTCAACCGCCAGCATGACGGCAATGGAACAAAACGCTTTCGCAATCGCCACAATTATTCGGGCCTGGCATGGAATTCCAAGCGTGTGTGTGTTGCGGAATGACGGGTTCATTTCCAGGCAGGTTGCTCGTGTAGTTTGCATACTTCTATGTTCTATGGCTTCTTATCCGCAGTTCCAAACATGACTTCGCGGGAACGCACCGGCAGGTGTGCCTGGTCACATGCCATGTGCGTCCAAACGAAATGAAACGTGCGGCTCGTTGGTTCGATTTCATCCGGACAACGAACCCATCTGCTGCGTCACGCAGTTGGGCGTTTATCCTGAAACTTCCCGAACTTGTATCACCGGGGGAAGATGATTGGAATGGACAATACTCCGTTTGGAATGATTTAACGGTCAAAACCAGACAGCCCGCCTCCGCGAGCAGCCGTTTCGCTCCGAATTCCATATCCAGAAGGCATGGAGATGACTCGCGAATCGTTTGCTTCGGCATCCAGTCCATTCCGCCGCCGCTGTTTTTCGCAGACGGCCGGCTGAAAGACAAAACAATCGGCTGCAGCGGCAAACGGCGCACTCTTGCCAAGCTGGAAAAGCTTGCGGTGGCGGCATGATGCCGCAATCAAGGAGTGCGGCTGACCCAGGCAGACACAGCCGTGCTCTTTTGAAGCTTTCCGCTTATGCTGATTCCAAAGACGCGGAAGAAGCGGTCGACTTGAACGGACTCCGCTCCGGCGCTTCTACGTGTGTCACCGCGCCGATCGCGCAAAATCCAGTTCAACGCCGCAACGCATTGCCACACCCAGACTGACATCTGTTCAGGCCTCGCGCCCAGAGCAGCCTTCGGTTCAAGAGCCGAGCGGCCCAGCGACAGCGATTTGTAGCCCCACAAAAATCGCATGGACGATTGTGGCGTGCAGCAGGCGAAGATAAATCGGCAAACCTTCCGCCGCCGCGGCGCGATCAAACCCGATGTATTAAGCGATGGCCGTGTCACCGTCGCGGATGCTGGTAACGAAACCAAGCATCTGTTCCGAGCGGCGGATAACCGTGCATCGAAAATCATCGCCCAGCGCAAAGGCGAGTTGCGGCAGGTAGTTTTCCGCAATCGTGACCAACCGCACCGAGGCATTGCGATGGACCGCCAGATACAATTCGTGCAACCGCGCGGAGTGCGGCGCAAGGTCCGTCAGCGATTCCACCACGCATCCGACAGTCGTGAGTTTTTTCACCACGTCCTTGGCGTTGCGACGATACTTCGCGTCCAGCGCCAAGAGGTAGAACAGTTCTCAAAAGGGATGTCATAAAGAGGTTTTGAGGGAGCAAAGAAGTGCGGTGATTGTGGGGGAGTCCAGAAAGTGGCGCTGGCCCTTGATGAGTTGGGCGATCAACTCTTCGTTGATCTTGGCGATGAGGTCGGCGAAGAACCCGGCATTGAGTCCCAGCCAGAGCCGTTCAATGGAATTGACGTTGAGGGATTAGGGCGGCAATTACTTTGGGATGAAGTGATGCCAGTTGAGTCGTTTGACCTTATGCCACGAGACGTTGTCCACGATCAGGTAGCGCCGCTTGTTGGGATCGGGGTGCACGCTCTGGGCGAGATGATCCAGGAAGGTTTGAATCTACCCGGTGACTCATGTCACCCATCGCCCGTCCACCAAATCGGCACAAGGCCTGACCCGACCGGAAGGTGTCATCTTCATGCAAGGCGGATAATCGTGAGTCAACACGGCACCGTCTTGAAGACGCTGTATGCCGTCGAACACTTTAGCGGCGTTGGACTTGCACTCGGTCGTAGTGGACACCAGTTCCTCGAACGTGAACTTTTCGCCGCTTGCAACAAGCTGGCGGTTGTAGCCGTCAATGCGACCTGGCCGCGCACGCGTTCAAAAACAAGGAACACGCCGAGCGGCAGAACAGGAGTGAGAAGGGCGATCAGCGGTAGTTTTACTGCCGTCGTCCGCGCTTTGCGGCACGTTGCTCTTTCAGCCGCGCTTTCACAAGCGCAGCCTCGATCGAGGGTGAAGCGTCCGGCTTCAACCCTATCCGCTCCGGATTCATCTGACACTTGACCACTGGCGCGTGCGGACATTTCCCACAACGAGACAGCGCGCCGACAAAACTTGCCTTTGCTACCAGCCTTGTGGAAAATCGCCGTCCCTATGAAATCATTGTTTTTGTGCTGTATCACCGCGGTGTTGTCCGCCCTCGCGTCGTCTGTGTCTGTGGTCGCCGACGAACCAAAGACCAAAAGCCAGGATTCGCCAAAACCGGCGGAATCCAAACCCGCCAGCGCGGCGACATTCGACAACCCTTCCAAACTCACGGAAAAAGCCCCCGAAACCTTCAAGGTGAAATTTGAAACGACCCAGGGAAGTTTCACGGTGGAAGTTACAAGATCGCTCGCGCCGAATGGTGCGGACCGGTTCTACAATCTTGTCCGGTCAGGATACTTCACGGACATCGCGTTCTTCCGCGTCATTCAGGGATTCATGTGCCAGTTTGGAATCCACGGCGACCCAAAGATCGCCGCCGCCTGGCGCGTGGCACAAATTCCTGACGATCCCGTCAAGACCGGCAACGCGCGCGGCACCATCACCTTCGCCACCGCGGGACCGAACACACGGACCACCCAGTTCTTCATCAATTTCGGAGACAACTCCCGTCTCGACGACATGGGCTTCTCGCCCTTTGGAAAAGTCATCCAAGGCATGGACGTTGTGGACAAGATTTACAACGGCTACGGCGAGGGCGCTCCGCGCGGACGCGGCCCGGACCAGGGCCGGATTCAAATGGAAGGAAATGCCTACTTGAAAAAGGATTTCCCGAACCTCGACTACATCAAGTCGGCGGTCATCATCCCCGCCACCGAAGCCAAGCCTGTTGAACCCAAGAATTAACTCACAACGTTATGAGCGAAGTTGCAATCATCAAAACAACCGAAGGCGAAATGGTCCTCGAATTCTGGCAGGACGTCGCACCCGGCCACGTCGAGAATTTCAAAAAACTCGCCAAACAAGGCTTCTATGACGGCACGTGCTTTCATCGTGTCATTCGTGATTTCATGATCCAGGGCGGCGATCCGAACACGAAAGACGGCTCCAAACAACGCCACTGGGGCACCGGCGGTCCCGGCTATCAGATCAAAGCGGAGTTCAATGACAAAGCCCACGTTCGCGGCGTGCTCTCGATGGCGCGTTCGAGCGATCCCCACTCCGCCGGCTCGCAGTTCTTCATCTGCCACAACGACGCCCGCTTCCTGGACCGGCAATACACCGCCTTTGGAAAGCTGATCAAAGGCGACGATGTCCTCGAAAAAATCGCCACCACAGCCACGGCGCCCGGCGACCGCCCGCTCAAGCGCATGGGCGTCGAAAGCGTCAAAATCGTCCCGGCGGATTCCGTGAAGTGACCGCCGGCGCGTCCGCATCCTTGAACCAGATCGAACAACTTGCCGCCGAATTGACAGCCCTGGGCTGCCCGGCGGCAAAGTCGTTTGAGATGGCCGAACAACTCGACAGACGCGCCCGGCAACTGGCCGAAACCAAAGGCCGCACCTACGGGGAGGCGCTGGCGCACCTGCTCCATTTGATGAAACAAGGCTGGGCGGCCCAACAACGAGGACTTTGAGAGCATGATCCAACCGTGGAAAAAAACAGGCGCGAAACTGCTCGGAGATTTCCGCATCTTCAAACTTCATTCGGAAATGAAGGTTTCTCCGCGCACGGGACAGGAGCATGATTTTTTTGTGCTCGAATGTCCGGGCTGGGTCAACGTCGTGGCCATCACCCCCGACCAACAACTGGTGATGGTCGAGCAATACCGGCACGGTTCGAATTCCGTGGAACTGGAAATTCCCGGCGGCGTGATGGACTCGGGCGAAACCGATCCTGTGGCCACCGGCGTGCGAGAATTGCGCGAGGAAACCGGCTACGAAGGCGACAACGCGCGACTCCTGGGCAACGTGCTTGCCAACCCCGCCATCCTCACCAACGTCTGTCACACCATCATCGTCGAGAACTGCCGCCTGAAACACGACGTTAAGTTCGACCAAGGCGAGGACATCGTGACGCGGCTCGTCCCCGTTGCTGACATTCCGCGACTGGTTGGCGAGGGAAAAATACGCCACTCACTGGTGGTGGTGGCGTTGTATCAGTTCGAACTGCTGCAACGCGGCCTGCAAAAGACCGTTTGAAGCATCCGTTGGTCCGTTCTCCGATGATTTCAGCGGACAGGAGAACGGAGTTGTGAATGGACTTTTGAAAGCTCCAGGCTCCAATTTTCAATCACCGGAGCAACTTCACACGCCCGTCACGCCTTGCCATCGCGGACGCGTTGTTTCTTTTCCTCCAGTTCGCTAAGGATGGATTTTTTCTCGGCGGCCAGTTGCTGCTGAAGCTTTTCAACGCCCTCAAAATCGCCCTGCGCGGCGGCCTTTTGGATCTCGGATTTCAAACCGATCTCGCGTTCGGCGATTTTTGCGGTGTAGCGCGATTCCAGTTCGGCGAGTTCCTTTTTCTGTTTATCGGTCAGCTTCGTTGCCGGCGCGGTCTTGTTCAACCGTTCCATGGCCAGTTCATAGGCGCTTTTCATGCAGTCATGCGTGTGTGGGTCAACGATGATCCAGAATTGGAGATTCGCTATTTCAAAACAAAAAGGAGCGCCAGTTGGCGCTCCTTGTGATTGGGAAAAGTCAATCAGCGGCGACGATACCGGAAGGCAAGAGCCAGAATGCCCAATCCAGCCAGTGCAGCCGTGGATGGCTCAGGTACGATATCCACCATGAACTGCGTGAATTGAAAAGCCTCTGCCGTTTGGTCACCGCGCGAGTTACGAATGGCGAAAGCGTCAAAAGTGAACGAACCCGATGGGTCGCTCACTGTATTGGTTAACGCCATTCCAGACCCGTAGATTACGGTCGTGATGTCGGCTGCGGCACCATTTCTCGTCACCGTGAACTGCAACGTGTATTCAGTACCGCTAACGAAACCCGGATCACCCGCCACAACGCCGCCTCCGCTGCCAAGCGATGTCCACGCCGCACCGGAGCCGAGCAGGTCCGCGTTCGATGGAGTTGTCCGCTCCAGGATGCTCATCGGAGATCCCCCAAAGTCTGGCGTGACCACCAGGAAGAGCGAATAACCAGTGACTCCGGCCCCATTCATGCCGCTGGAGGTTCCGTCACCAGTCAGGCGTGTGCCGCCTGTATAATCCACCAATCCAAATCGCATGTTCCCAGAGTTGTTCGAGATGCCAATGCCAGTAGGTGTGAACACCAATGTTGTCACCAGCGACTGGCCGTCCAAAAGAGATACAGGGCTGCCCGATGCGGAGAAGTAAGTAAGTCCCGCACGACTGCCCGTCGGGTCCGTGTAGAAGGTCATTGATCCGGCGGTGGTGACGAAGTTGCTGGCACGATTGGCCGCAAACCACTGCGATTCGGTTGGAAGATTTTGTTCCGCTCTGGAGCCGTCGGCCCAAGTTTCGTCGAGGATTAACTGCGAGTATCCGGGAATGGCAAACCCGATTGCCGCCGCCATGACCGACATGAAGTATTTGTTGTTTCGTTTCATTATTGCGTCTCTTTCTGATGACTGCGCACGCAGCACCAAGGTGAATTGACAATCATTCTAACGCTTTGTCCAGCGCTCGTCATCGCCTATGATTTGCAAAGTGTCTTGAAAATTGGGCACATCCGTAAAGTGCCATTCCAAGGGATTCGGTCGGTTCGGAACTCCCCGTAGTGAGCAGCCATGCGACTCCGGGATTATTCCGGCGCGCACCCGATAAAATCCTGCCCGCACAATGAGTCATCACATAATGCCCAAACGACTGCAAAATTGAACTCAACCCGCGGGCGTGACCGCCCGTTTGGCCATGATGGACTCCACGATCTGGCCGGCCAGCGCGGGGTTTTCCGCCAGCGCGCGTTGGGCGGCGTCACGGCCCTGGCCGATAAGTTCGCCATTGAATTGAAGCCAGGCGCCCTTCTTCTCCACGGCGCCGGATTCGACGCCCACGTCCAGAATGCTGCCTTCCTTGCTGATGCCGTGGTTGTAGATGATGTCGAACTCCGCTTCCGCGAACGGCGGCGCGACCTTGTTCTTGACCACCTTGACCTTGACGTGGTTGCCGACGGCGTTTCCGGCGGAGTCCTTGATGGTGTCCTTGCGGCGGATGTCAATGCGAACGCTGGCGTAAAACTTCAGCGCCTTGCCGCCGGGCGTGGTTTCGGGATTGCCGAACATGATGCCGACTTTCTCGCGCAATTGGTTGGTGAAGATGCAGGCGGTCTTGGATTTGGCGAGAATGGCCGTGAGCTTTCGCAACGCCTGGCTCATCAGCCGTGCCTGCATGCCCATCGTCGCCATGCCCATTTCGCCCTCCAGTTCGGCTTTGGGAACGAGCGCGGCAACGGAATCAATCACGATCACGTCCAGCGCGTTGGAGCGGGCGAGCGTTTCGCAGATCGTCAACGCCTCCTCGCCGCTGTCAGGCTGGGACACGAGCAGGTCGTCAAGATTGACGCCCAGTTTCTTTGCGTAAGCCGGGTCGAGCGCGTGTTCGGCGTCAATGAACGCCGCCAGACCGCCCTTCTTCTGCGCGTTGGCGATGACGTGCAGCATGACGGTGGTTTTGCCGGAGGATTCCGGGCCGAAAATTTCGATGACGCGGCCACGGGGAATGCCGCCCACACCCAGCGCGAGGTC
>DAOLDN010000031.1:0-14363 GCA_035327385.1 Verrucomicrobiota bacterium
CTGCGACCCGCGCTGTCCAGCGTGAAGACATAAACGAACCGCTGCTCTGCTCCCTGCTTCAACTGTTCAACATCCGCGTGCAACATCACTGAATATCTGTCGCCGCCCTTCATCACGGGCTTCACTGCCGTCAACTGTTGACCGCCCTTGTCGGCGGAAACCTCCAGCTTCAGTGTGTCGCCGGTGATCAATGCTCCCGTCGCGGAGTTCTTGAAAGCGAGCCGGTAGGGAAAACTTCCATCCTCAGCGGGTGGGTCCAGTGTCAGCCAAGACTTCACCTTCCCTATGCGCAACGCGGCGTCCTGCAATTGCCGTCCAACAGCCTTCTGAGATGCGTCGGGCTGCGCGTTTGTCGGAAACCAATACGTGCGCGTCGGCAGCGGCAGAATTGAGGATTGCCCGTCGCCCGTGTTCGGCAAGACCCACGCGTATCGCACAACGCCTTCGCGCACGGTGCCGACCAAAACGTAGTTCGCCTCCTCCGCGCGCGAAACGATCTCGACAGCGTCATTGTCAGAGCCGCTGCCGAGATTCAATTCCCGACCCAGCCCGGCCATTGGCGGCAACGACAGGAATACTTTGGGCCGCGTTTTGGCCCCCTTCAATGCCGCGACCACCTGTTCGGCAGTCGCCTTGTCCGAGGACCACGCGACGACACCGTCCATCGCGCTCAAGTTCCATTGCCTGCCATCCCACGAAAGATAGTGCGTCGGCGAAACCGCCGTCGGATCGTCCACCCAGTCCAGTGAATCGGATTTGCCCAGTTCGCGCGCCATGTTCACTGCCTGCAACATGGCCGTGCCCGTCAATTCGCCCGGCGGCAGCCACACGCGCAGCATGGCCTCCGGCGCAATGACCCAGCGGCTGACTTCAAACATGTCGCCCACGCGAATACTCCTGGCGTCACCTTCAATGACCTTGGCTTTCGAGCGAACCAGTCCGTTTACTTTTGTGATTTCCAAAACGCACGCAGGCTGGTTTGTGGCGTCCGATGACCGTTTCAATTGACATCTCACAGCCAGTCCGGCGGCGCGACCACCATTGAGTGAAACTTCGCCCGACGCGCTGACGTTGAGCGCGGCCACGGCCACCGCCCCCGACTGGCCGCCGCCGAACAGTCCCATTCTTCTGCGCTCTTCCACTCCGGCCATCACGGGCACCTGGGAATGGCCGTCCGCCTGAAGCGACGCCGTGAGTCCGGCAAAAATTTCGGACGCAGACTTCGTGATGGCCGAAATTTGCAGCACGCGCAACAGCGCCGCCGTGAACGCTCCGTGCGGACGTTCCCCACGGGTCTGTTCCTCCGCCAGTTGATCGTCCTGCGCGGCGGAGAGCACCAGCGCTCCGCGTTCCTCCGGACTGGAGCCGTAATCCGTGCCATCTGCGATGTCCTCCAGAATCGGTTCCGCACGACGGGATTTTACGGGCACGGAAACGCCCCGCGCCGCCGAACCGCTGTGACACGAATCGAAAACCACCGTCAACAGGGCCTGCTTGTCCAGTACGGCGTTGAACAATGGTCGCAGTTCCTTGTCGCGGATGTCCGGCACGTCTTTCCATGAGTCGGCAGGCACGATGGTTTCATCGCGTTTGTCCTGTTCGGCAGACTTTGAGTTCACCACCTGCGAACCGTGTCCGGCGTAGAAGAAGAATGCCATGTCGCCGGGTTTTGACGCGTCCGCGAGATGTCCTCTGATGCCGGAAAGGATTGCCGAGCGCGTCGCCTGCTGGTTGGTGAGCACGACGATGTTCGCGGGACTGAATCCGTACTTTGCAATCAACAAGCCGCGTACTGCCTCCACGTCGTTGACGCAGCCGTCCAGGTTTTGATGATGGCCCCGACCGGATTTTTTGGATTTGGATTTCTGGTCGGCGGCGTGTCGCTGCATTTCAGCGAGCGTCGGTTCGTAGGTGTTGATGCCCACGAGCAGCGCCCGACGCGTGACGGATTCGCCGCGGCTGCGCCCCGCCGCCACTGTGAAATTGGTCAGCCAGGCGCGGGCTTTTTCCTGTTCGAGATGCGGTTTGATGGGCGGCGGTTTGGGCGTTTCCTTCGGCTGGGCCGGCAACGGATTCGTGGCCGACAACAACAGGATGACGGCACCGATGAGTTTGAGGGAGGTGTTCATGGTTTTTTCCTATTCATGGTCTGAAACGACGACGGATTTCAGCGGGTCTTTGCGCAGGTGTTTCCATGACACTGTTCCGAAAAGGACGTCGAACAGGCAGTCGAGAAGCAGGACAATGCAGACGGCAATCATTTCCAGCCACAAGACGTGAAACCAGCGTGCCAGTGCCACTGCTACCAGCACAAAAAAGGCGATCAACACGAACGTGAGCAGAATCGTCAATGGCACGGTCGTGACGTGATGTTTCTCCGCGTAGCGTGTGCAAACGCTATAAATGAGATAGAGCGAACTCATCGAACCGATGAACGCGAGCAGCAGTCCGACCCATGTTTTGAGTTCCCACAGCGGAGACTGAAGCAATGTGTTGGCAGCGCTTGCGTGAACATAGACGCCGGGCACAGGCTCGGGCTTGAACGCCACGATGGCCGTGTCCGCCCCGCGTTCGAGAGTCGCATCCCCCAGGATGACAATCTTGCCACCAAACGTCTTCAAAAGTTCCACCTGCGACATGGCTGTGGCGTTCAAAATCAAATCGTGCATGACGCGGTTCCGAACGAAGTTATCAAGCGCGGTGTAATCCACGGGATATTTCGTGAACTTGAAATTTGGCGCGTCTTCCAGGGGAGTCACAGTGGAGATGCGTTTGGTGAAATGTCTGAGCCAGACCGGCGACGGTTTGAGGTTGACGTTTGTCGGCACCAACGCGCGGGCCAGCCCCGGCAGAACGTGGAGATGGCCCGGGAATTGGAACTCGGAGGGCATGTGATGGACTTCGCCAACGGGCCTCGCAAGGCTCGCAGCAAGCGGAATGTAACGCTTGTTCAAAAGCCAATGTTCCGGCGGTAACCCCTCGGTGCGCTTGATGCCCAAAAAGACAGGAACAGAAGGCGTCGAATTCGATGCGCCAAGCGCCAGCGCCGTCTCGAACAAATTCGTTGACGCACCGAGCAATTCAGGACCGGGGATCAATTCCGGCTCGAAGGAAAGATCCACGTCAACACCAATGGCGACGGGCGAGACGTTGGCGATGCGAACGACGAGGTTTGACAACGCCTCCCGCGAAGTAAAGTGCTCCACCGCATGGGTGACGCTGCCATTGGGGGGATTTGTCCATGTGACCGCGTATTCGACGGGTTTGAGTCTGCTGATGTCCACGACAACCACAGGAATGTCGGCATCCGAGTCGCGCTTCACTTTGGATTGCAGCCAGACGTGCGACTGAGCATGAAGCCAGTGACCGGCTTCGGTTCCCTCGAACCAAAGCTTGAAAACTGTGAACACCACCAGCACCACGGCGGCGATCACAAACTCACGCAACAAGTGTGCGCGCCGTCGTGCGGCTCCAGAACGGGCCGTGGGCAGACTGCCTGTGGATTCGTTGGACATCTTGAACTGGGGAAACGACTCTGCCTGCGGCTTTCATCGCAATTCCTGCCGCCATTGGCAACCCTATTTTGACATCCCGACGAGTGGTTTGAGCGCGCTATTCAAACCGACGAGGCCGCCTGGAGAAAAGTGAAGACTGGCTGCGCGCACGGCTCGTGATACACTCCCGCCATGAAACCAATCTCCCTCGTCGCGGTGCTGGCGCTTTGCACCGTGACTCGCGCCGCCACCGCTGAAATTGTCGCAGACTTGTTGACGACGAACGAAACGCATCGGCCGAGATTCAGCCGGACGCAACCGCCGGATGTAATCGCACTTTGGAACGGACGCAACCTTGAAGGGTGGTCGTTATTTTTCACGAACGCGCCAGCGGACGCCGACGCGACGTGGTCGGCTTCCAACGGCGTTCTGACCCTGCATGCGGACGGCAATCCAATGGGGTATGTGAGAACGGAGAACACGTTTTCCAATTACCATCTGCACGTCGAGTGGCGCTGGTTGTCCACGGCGACCCACGCCAACAGCGGAGTGCTGTTGCACATTGGAGAGACGGATGCCATCTGGCCGGTATCGGTCGAGGCGCAGTTGAAAAACGGTGCGGCAGGCGAACTCATCGGAATGGGAGGCGGGGATTTTTCGGCATCGTTCATCAACAACCGAAAGCGAATGAAGATTGCTCGCTCCAGCGAAAATCCGATGGGCCAGTGGAACGCCTACGACATTTATTGCCGCAGCAACACAGTGGAAGCGTTCGTCAACGGCACGCGACAAACCTTCATCGAGCAGGTGACGGTTTCCAGCGGACACATCGGCCTGCAATTGGAACTGCACGACATCCAGTTCCGCAATGTGTGGCTGAAACCGCTCTGAAGCTCCAAATTCCAAGCTCCAAGCACCAGAGAAGCATCAAACACCAAGCTCCACTACCGCAATGCGGGCGAATTGAGATTTGAGATTTGAAGTTTGGAGCTTCTTTGGTGCTTGAAGTTTGGTGTTTGGAGCTTTCTTTCACCAATCCGTCTCCTTGTAGTCCTTCAGGAATTTTCCCCAGCTGTGTAGGCCGGTGTTGAAGCCGGCGATGATGGGATCAACAATGCGCGCCGCGCCGTCCACAATGTCCAATGGCGGGTGGAAACGGTGTTCGGACTGCTTGCGTTGGGCAATCTGCGCGGGGTCTTCGTCCGTCACCCAGCCGGTGTCCACGGCGTTCATGTGAATGCCGTCAGCGTGGTAATCCGCGGCCGATGTGCGTGTCATCATGTTCAATGCGGCCTTGGCCATGTTGGTGTGCGGATGGCGCGTCGTTTTGAACTTGCGATAGAACTGTCCCTCGACCGCCGAGACGTTGACGATGTGCTTGTCGCGTTCGGGCGTGCGCATCATCAGTGGTTTCAATCGGGCGTTGAGCAGGAACGGCGCAATGGCGTTGACCAGTTGGACTTCCAGCAGTTCCACCGACGGCACCTCGTGCATTCGCATGCGCCAGGAGTTGTGCTCGCGAAGGTCAACCTGTTGCAGGTCTTGATCGAGATTGCCGTGCGGGAACAACGCCTTTTGCGCCGCGAGTTCTTCCGGCACCAACGGCACTTGAGATAATTCCGCTGCGTGAGTCAGTCCCGCCACTTGAGACATGCGCCGTTGCACAACTGCCGCATCCCCCTCCGGCAGCATGTGATAGCCGCGCAATCCTTCGTAGTCGCCCAGCAATCGTTGCGCGGCCGGCGGCAGGTCGTGCAGCGGACCGTTCTCGCGCTCCATCATGTGCTGGTAAAAATCCGGCGGACGACGAACGGTCTGGCAGGCGTTGTTGATGATGAAATCCAGCCGTGAATGGGTCTGGAGCAGATGCCTGCAAAAGGCCTCGACGCTCGGCGTGTGGCGCAGATCGAGGCCGAAGATTTCGAGGCGATGTCCCCATTCCCTGAAATCCGGCTCGGCGGCATAACGCATCGCGGAATCACGGGGAAAACGCGTCGTGACGACCAAATGCGCTCCGGCGCGAAGCAGCTTGATGCCCGCTTGATAACCGATTTTCACACGGCCACCGGTGAGCAAAGCCACGCGACCGTGCAGATCCGCAAGCTCAGAGCGTTTGCGATAGTTTAATTCCGCGCATGCCGGGCAAAGCTGGTCGTAGAAATGGTGGATCGCGGAGTAATCCTGTTTGCAGATGTAACAATTCTGCGGTTCGACGACTTCGCGGAATTCGGGATTGTCGGCGACATCGGCTTGTTGAAAATCCGACGGTGGAAAGACGTTGGGCGTGGTGAACACCGGTTTGCGACGCAGCGTGCGGATCCCGGTTTCGTTGAGTTTCGTATCGTCGCGCTGCTTTTTCTCGGCTTTGCGCTGTTTGACGCGGGCTTTGACGAGACGACGACGTTCGCGGACATCGGGACAATAAATATCACCCGCGGCCTTGAGCAATCGCGCGCGTTCCGCTTCGGGCAGTTGCCCAAGCAGGGCGCGGTCGGCTGCGGCGCGTTCGAGCAGTTCGGCGGCTTCCTTTAACCGTTGCGCGATTGCGTCGGCGTCGTTTGTCGTGCCGTTGTGATTCGCTTTGTGGGTGTGATTGCCGGACATGAAAAGAAGTGGTGGTGCCAGCGACTGGAATCGAACCAGTGACCTCGGGCTTATGAGTCCCACGCTCTAACCAACTGAGCTACGCTGGCAACAGGGTGGGAATGATTGCAAACATCGGCTTTCTGTCAAACCCAATGAAGGGCAGTTGAGGTCATTCTCAGTTGCGTGCCCAGGAAACCAGCTTCATGTCAGGGCCAAAAGTCAGGCGCAGAACCTTGTCCGGCGGGCCGCCAAGCGACTGGCTGACTCCCACGCCCGCGGCTGTTCCGCTGCTGCCTCCCCAACTGCCGCCTCCGAGGCCGAATCCAACGCTGCTGCCGCCCGAACGGCGCGTAATCCACTCGGCAACAATGCCGCCGTCGGTCAAACTGGCCTGCTTGTCCGGCGGTCCCAATTCCTCCACAGCCTGATCATAGGTGAAATAGCCGACGCGAGAGTTCCAGTCCGCCTTTCCCTTTGTTGAGGAGCAACCGACGAACGCGAACGAGGCTGCGACCACGAGACAAGCGGAGATTGCAAGTTGAACGAGTGTTTTCATGGATTGTGAGCGGGATTTGAGCACGTCGAAAGCTTGCGCCTGCCGGGCAAAAAAGCAAGCGCCGGGCTAGACGTCCGGCGCTAAAAGGACAATGCTCGCAAGCTGCTGCCAGGCTCAGGCCACGGCTTCTTCGCTGTCGAGGAAGCCCTGCAAATGGCGCACTCGCGTGGGGTGACGCAGCTTTCGCAATGCCTTGGCCTCGATCTGACGAATACGCTCGCGGGTGACGTTGTACATCTTGCCGATTTCTTCCAGTGTGCGTTCGTAGCCGTCGACGAGGCCAAAACGCATTTCGAGAATCTTTCGTTCGCGTTCGGTCAACGTGGTCAGCACATCGCCCAGCTTTTCTTTTAACAGGCTGTAGCTGGTCACGTCAGAGGGATTTTCCGCCGATTTGTCCTCAATGAAATCGCCGACGCTCACGTCGCCGTCCTCGCCGACGGGCGCATGCAACGACACGGGTTGCTGCGCCATTTTGAGAAGCGAATTGATGCGGCTGACGGGCATGTGCATCTCGTCGGCCAGTTCCTCGGGCGTGGGTTCGCGGCCCAGTTCCTGGGTCAATTGTTTCTGCGCGCGCCAGAGTTTGTTCATGATCTCGATCATGTGGACCGGGATGCGGATGGTGCGCGCCTGGTCGGCAATGGAGCGTGTGATGGCCTGGCGAATCCACCAGATGGCGTAGGTGGAGAATTTGTAGCCGCGCCGATACTCGAACTTCTCGACGCCTTTCATCAGGCCGATGTTGCCTTCCTGTATCAGGTCGAGGAATGACTGGCCGCGGTTGGTGTATTTTTTTGCGACGGAGACGACGAGGCGCAAATTGGCCTCGGCCATGTGGGTCTTGGCCTTGTGGGCGCGGTCGGCGGCGTTCTTCAACTGGTCGAACGCTTTGAAAAACTCCTCGCGCGACATGCGGACGAACTGTTCGAGCGCGGCGATCTTGGCGTGCTCGGCCTCCAGCGCGTGGCGGCGCTCGCCGGACGTGCGTTTGGATTCGAGTTCCTGGATGAGTCGCCAGCTTGTCTGGAATTTCTCGTGAACGTTGCCGGCCACGACGATCATTTCCTCGATGACCTTCTGTTTGTAAGCGAACTTGGCAAACTTTTCCTGGAGTTTCACGCCGAGTTTCTTGAAATCGCGGGCCAGTTTTTCTTTGCGGCCCTTTTGGGCCGCTTTGCGCCACTGGGTGTATTTTTCGTCCACATGGTGGTCGGAAAGTCGCACCTTCTTGATGAGGATGCGCAGGTCGCGCAGATGGCGGTCGCGGTTGGCGACTTTCTTGTCAATGACGACGCGATCGAAGCGTTCCTTGGGCGGTTCGGACAGCAGTTTTTCGGCAATGGCGATGTGTTCCTTGGCGGTGAAGCCGAGGCCGTAGACAATGGCTTTCATCTCGAGTTCCGCGTCCTCGATGCGTTTACAGATTTCGACTTCCTGCTCGCGTGTCAGCAGTGGAACCTTGCCCATCTGATTCATGTACATCCGCACGGGATCGTCCAGGATTTCCAGACGAGCGTCCTCGTCGGGTTCTTCCTGTTCATCCTTTTTTGCGGTTGTGCGTTCGACTTCCTTCTGATCAACAATCTCGACATCCAAGCTTCGCAGTTTGGAGAACAACGAGTCCAAATCTTCCGGGCTGAGATTTTCCGGAAGAATGTCGTTGATGTCGTCGTAAGTGACGTAACCGTGCTCTTGCGCGAGGTGCAATAGCGTTTTGACAGTTTCTGTCAGGTCAACGCCCGAAGCTGTTGAATGTGCCGGTTGCACTGTCCCTGGGGCTGCGGTCGCGTTGGCCGGTTTGATTTCGGATTTTTGGGGAGCTTTGGAAATCTTTGAATGGCCGTTTGTTGGAACTGGTGCGGAGCGTTCCTTCTTCTTGACGCTTGGCAATACAAACCGGCGGCGGGCATCACGCCCGGATTGTTTGTTGCTGCCGTGCGACCGGCTCGAACGGGGGGACGGTTTCGTGCTTTTGCGATTCAACATACTTGTTCAGACTGTGCGCAAGCCTTTCTGGTTCACAAATCTCTCTCGACTCTCACATCGCTCCAACGTTGTCCGTGGACGACGAATCCAACGACACCACTTCACTGAAGGTTCAGTTGATTAGAACATTCAGGGGACCGCGAGCCTCAGAAGCCTGACACGTGGCCATAATAGACCCTGTTTTTGAAAACTCAATCAATAATTGGGAGGTGCGCCAAAAAAGCTCGCGAGCACGATTGCTCGATTGTTATTCAAAATCGCAAGCTGCAATCCATCAACGTTTTATACGTATCTAAAGACGATTACAACTCAAGCTTCAGGTCCATGAATCTGCCGCATTCAGCAGGGCATTGAATTGGCAGTTGACGATGCCGGCTTTGGCCTGTTTCCGGCGGGAATGGTAGGGTCAGCGCATCAACTGCTTTTCGAGGTAATGCACGACCTGACGGACATTGGCGTCCACTTCCATGCGGTCTTTGACCAACCGGCAGGCGTGGAGCACGGTGCCGTGGTCGCGGCCACCAAAGGCTTCGCCTATGGCACTGAGGGAAGTTTCGGTCAAGTGACGGGCAAGGAACATGGCGACTTGTCTGGGAAAAGCGATGTTCTCCGGCCGGCGCTTGCTGGTCATGTCGGCCAGGCGGATGTCGTAGTGTTCAGCCACTTTTTTCTGGATGGACTCGATGCTGATGGAATGGCGGCCTTCCTCGTTGAGGACTTCGCGGAGGAGATTTTCGACAACTTCCAGAGACAGTTTTTTGCCGGTGAGCGAGGCGTATGAGGCGACCCGGATGAGTGCGCCTTCGAGCCTGCGGATGTTGGTGCGGATGCGATTGGCGAGGAAGTGGGTGATTTCGTCCGGCAACGTGACGCCGAGGAACTGGGCCTTCTTGTTGAGAATGGCCAGTCGCATTTCCACATCCGGCGGCTGGAGATCAGTGACCAGTCCCCATTCGAAACGGGAAACAAGCCGGGCTTCCAAGTTTTGAATCTCGCTCGCCGGGCGGTCACAGGTGAGGACGATCTGTTTGTGCGCCTCGTGAAGGGCATTGAACGTGTGAAAGAATTCCTCCTGAATCCGCTCCTTGCCTGCAAGAAACTGGATGTCATCAATCAACAACACGTCGGTTTGCCGGTACTTCTTGCGGAACTTGGCCAGTTGATTGTTCTGAATGGCGTCAATGTACTCGTTCGTGAATTTCTCGGACGAGACATAAGCCACGCGTGCACCCTTCTTGTTGCTGATGACGTGGTGGCCGATGGCGTGCAACAGGTGTGTCTTGCCCAGTCCGACTCCGCCGTAAAGGAACAGGGGATTGTAGGACTTGCCGGGTGACTGTGCGACGGCCAATGCCGCAGCGTAGGCAAAGTTGTTGTTGTTGCCGACGACGAACGTCTCGAAAGTGTTCTTAGGATTGAACGTCCACTCATTGGCGGCGGCGGCGCGTTCGACTGGAGGTGCGGCGGATTTAGTTTTTGCCGGAGTCGTTTCCCGGGTCACAGTCACCGGTACGGGCGTGGAGGAGCCGACCTTGAATTTGACCTGGAGTTGACGTCCTGAAGCGACGCTCAACACATCTTGAAGCAGGCTCAGGTAATTGTCCTTGAGCCAGACTTCGCAAAAATCGTTTGCGACTTCGAGAATGATCTGGTTGCCGTCCACCGTGGAAGCCCGCAATGGAGCAAACCATAGATTGTAGGTGTCGGCACTGAGCATGGAGCGAAGATGCTGTTGTGCCGAACCCCAGATTTTCTCTGCTGATGGTTGCATACCTGTCTTCTGAAAATCACTCAAAATGGGCCAATTTTGCCAATTTATTCACCTTGCCTGAATTCCCGGTTTCCCGGGCCCGAAACTGGGGACGCGAACCGTGCGTAACTGTTTCCAAGTCTCCTCGAAATTGTTGCAAACGCGCGCCGTCCGACTCTGGCGGCGATTTCAGTTTTGCAAAGCATTTGACCACAATGTTTTATGTTTGACGGCAAAAATGCCAACCTGAGCCACATTCTCGACGGGCGCGGTTGGCGGAGACTTCTTTGGTTGCCGACAGTGTTTTTATGTAAACCGGGAACAAGTTACTAGGACAACATATTAACTTTTGTTCACGAGTTGTTCACAATCGTTTCGGCGTCGCAAATCAGCAATAAATTTAAGCCAACAAGCCGTCTTTTCCCGGCAAGGAACACGCCGCGGATTACACCGCCTGTTCACCCTTCTCCTCGGTGCGGATTCGGATGGCTTCATCCACCGCAGTCACAAAAATCTTTCCATCACCGACTTTCCCGGTCTTGGCCGCCTTGACAATGACGTCCACCGCCTCGATTACCTGACCGTCCGCAAGAACGAGTTCGATTTTGATCTTGGGCAGGAAATCCACCGTGTATTCGCTGCCACGGTAAATCTCGGTGTGCCCTTTTTGGCGGCCAAACCCTTTGACCTCTGAAACCGTCATGCCCTGAACTCCAATGCTGGACAAAGCCTCTTTGACGTCGTCGAGTTTGAAAGGTTTGATGATGGCTTCGATCTTTTTCATGTGTTCGCTTGGTGCCCGAAGCGGATACTAACAACCAACCCGGCCCTGTAAATACGAATGTGGAAAAATCTTCGGTCGCGTCACCAATCCTCCCTCTCAAGCAGCGCCCTCAACACGGGCACTAAACTAATTCCACGACAAGTCTTCCGGCGATTGCGCCAGCAGACGATTTTTCCAGCCGCCCTTGGATTGAAGTATCATAGGCCAGAGCTTCTCTGGAATCGTGTTGAAGACAAGGTCGAGCGACGCCGGATGCGTCAACCACGCCTTGCGCTTCAGTTCATCCTCCAACTGTCCCGGACTCCAGCCCGCGTAACCGGCGAATATCTTCACCTTCTTCGTCTGCGAGAACGACTCGCCGATGTCGGCGAGTTCGTCGAGCGAATGACCCAGGCTGACGTTGGGCATGACGTTGGCGTCGGGGATGAATTCATCCGAATGCAAGAAACTCAACGCCGTGGGCTGCACCGGGCCACCGAGAAACAATGGACTTTCCTTGAGACTGTCGGGAAGATCCGCCACGACCATTTCTCCGACCGTCTTGCCCGTGCCTCGATTAAGCACCAGGCCGAACGCGCCCTCGGAGTTGTGCTGGCAGATGAGAATGACTGTGCGCTGGAAAAACGACCCTTGCAGGTCGCCGCTGTCCAGCAGCAACTGACCCTGGAGGTATTTGGTTTTCTCCGGCATGGACTTCTCCGCGCCCAATGTGCATCAAACTTGCCGCGCGGACAATACCGATTACATTGCACGCATGTGGAAAATCCTTCTCGCCGCCGTGTTGCTCGCAACGATGATTGTCGTGACCGGGTGTCAAACCCAATCCGGCAGCCGCGAATACATTCCCAGCAAAGGCTGGGTGCCGAACGATTGAATTCCGCGTGAATCGTTCGCGAGGGGCGGCCGGAATCCAACCGACACCAAATACGGACGTGTTCTGCGGGACGCGTTACCCGGCTGAATCGCCCCTACCACTTCACCGGCACTGTGAGCTTCTTGCCGAACCGGTTGTTGTAATGGAGTTGCCGGTGCTTCAATCCGTATTCATGCACCAGCTTGGTCAATTTCACGTCGTAACAACAGTATTCCGCAATCTCCAGCAGTTTGCCCTCCTTGAACCAGCGGATTGCCTGCAAACCGTCCGCTGTTTTTTCCGCGCCGAACGTGGCGGTGGCGATGGAGTCCAGCGACAGCCTGTGTTGAAGTGTGTTCTGCAAATCCACCATCATGTCCAGCGTGGGCAGTTGGCGCAGATCAAAAGGCGTGTACCCGTGCAGCACCTCATAATCGAAGCGCAAAATGTTAAAACCCACCACAAGGTCGGCCCGTTGCAGGTCGGTCAACAGATCGTTGACCTGTTTCTCGCCATAAATCCGGTAGTCGCCGCGCGCAGTACTGTAAGTCACCCCAACGCTCATTTGCATGCGACTGATGTTGTTCCATCCGCCGACTTCATCGGCGGAGTGTTGTGTCTCGAGATCGAAATAGACGATGTTTTTCACGGCGCGTTTCGCAATGAAAACCTCATCGAACGAAAGAAACAAATCAAAACTCGGCGCGGACTCGGCGCGGACCGATGAATGTGACATTTAACGGCTTGAACACCCCTGAAGCCGCGCTAGGCTGCTGACGTGCGACCCGGCGAATTTGCATCTCACGATCTGTCCCAAACGCGCTTTCTCCAGCGATTGCCCTCTCCGCGCGTCTGGTCGGATCACTTGGGCCGACGGTTATTCTTCGCGTTGTTGACGGTGCAGGGACTCGGTGCGTTCGCCCTGATCACTATGGGTGTTGTCATTCGCAAATTCGGCGCAGCGCGACAGGTCATCGGACCAATGATCCTGCGCGAGATCCACAAATCAGGCATGCGTTTGCTGCCGATGTTCCTGGGCCTTTCTTTTGTGCTGGGGTTTCTTGTCATCGGCCAGGCCGCGTCTCTGGCGCACAAAGTCGGCGTTGTGGACTATATCGGAACGATCATGGTCGTCGTCATCGTCCGCGAGTTGGGTCCGCTGATGACCGCAATCCTGCTGCTAGCCCGCGTCGGCACGGCCAACGTCATCGAACTCGGCATGGCACGCGCGAACGGCGAGGTCGAGGCATTGGAGGCGCTGGGCATTGATCCGGTGCATTACCTGGTGGTGCCGCGAGTCATCGGCATGGCTTTGAACACGTTTGCGATGACGGTTTACGTCATCCTTGGAGCCTTGGTCAGCGGTTACCTTTGGATTTTTCTTCAAGACATCCCGATGTATCCCGGCGACTATTTTCGCGAACTGGCTCGTGCGTTGCAGGGATTGGATTTCGTGCTATTGGCGATGAAGGCGCTTTGTTTCGGGCTGCTGGTCAGCCTGATCACCTGTTACCACGGTCTGGCGCAACCGTTGCAAATGGAGGAAATCTCGCGCGCCGCCGTCCGCACAGTAGCTCAGGGCGTTCTCGCTTGCGTGTTGGTGGACGCCGCGTTCATCGTCATTTATCTGGCCGCAATATGACAGATGCGCAGGACAAGCCCTCAAAACCGGTCATTGAGATGTCCGGTGTCGGTATCGGCTCCTCGCGACTCCCGAACGAGATCCAGGTCAGAGACGTGAACTGGTCCGTGCAAGCGGGAGATTTTTGGGTGC
Organism: Verrucomicrobiota bacterium; assembly: GCA_035327385.1. GTDB lineage: Bacteria > Verrucomicrobiota > Verrucomicrobiia > Limisphaerales > JADLHS01 > DAOLDN01. The sequence goes on from DAOLDN010000031.1 coordinate 13,787, forward strand.
TGGCGGCGATGCAAGGAGGCGGCAAGAGCGACTTTCTGTTGACGACCGCCGGACTGATTGCCCCCAAGACTGGTGAATACCGGATGTTCGGAGAAAGGATGCCGATTTACGAGGAGCACCGGTTACATCTAAGACTGCGACTGGGGTTGGTGTTTGAAGATGCACGATTGTTCAATCAATTGACAGTTGCGGAGAATGTGGTACTGCCGCTGCGCTATCATCACAACCGCAACCCTGATGAAGTTCGCGACAAGGTCATGGCCATGCTGGAGATGTTGGAATTGCTGCCGTGGGCCGGCAACACTCCGGGAACAATGCCCTGGAGCTGGCAAAAGCGGGCGGCCCTGGCGCGCGCGCTGGCGTTGGAACCTGAAATCCTCCTGCTCGACAATCCATTGAGCGGACTGGACCCGCGGCACACGTTCTGGTGGCTGGACTTTCTCAGCAGGGCTTCCGCCGGCAAGGCCGGTCTCGGTCACCGTCCGCTGACACTGGTGGTGACCGCCGATGATTTGAATCCGTGGAAGCGGCGGGCGCACCCGGTCGCCCGGGACAAGGAGGGCGGGTTTAAGTTGTT
>DAOLDN010000032.1:0-14305 GCA_035327385.1 Verrucomicrobiota bacterium
TGACCCTGATAGATCGCGGTGTCGGGTGTAACTGGCAGGAGACGGACACGACAGCACGTCACCAGGTGGCAACACAAATGCGCCGGCAAATCCTGGTGCAATTTCCAAGTCGGCTGTGCCGGAGGGCGCGTTTGAAGACATGGGTGTGAGATGGGTTGATTTTGCGCATCCAACGATTACGCATGCCACCGCCGCCGCCATCACCATCGCCGGCAATCCAATCTTGAACCAGGAGACTGGGGTCTGTTTTTTCATTTTGATTTCCTTTCCTCGGCATTCGCTTCGGCTTGAATCTTGTTCCCGCCCGCATCGGCGGCGGTTTGCAGTTTGAGATCAAACTTCAATTCCTCCGCTCCCGTCGTCTGCAAATGGATGGTGGCGACGCGCGTCTTTTCCTTTGGCAACGTCTCCGTCGCCGCTGTGCTGAACGCCGCGATGATGGCCCGATCCTGTTGCATCGCCTTGGGATCGTAATACGGCGGCTTTGTGAACGCCGGATTTTCGCCTCCTTCAATGCCCACGATCTTTGCGTTCCCGTTCGTGACCGCGAACTCGATCTGATACGCCGCGAGCGGCGCGCCCTTGGAATCCACAAAGATGTCCACAGTGCGGAATCGAACGGCGGGGAAGCTTTCAACCGTTTCCTGCGCAAAGGCGACGACGTGCAGCAAAAGCGTCACAAACACCACAGCGATTTGGACTGCGGTGGCAAGCGGAGTGCGACACCGCTTTTCAGTCCTCACCATGCGCAAAAGCGCCGTCGTCGCTACGCTCTGCCGGCGCACTCCAAGAATGGCAGTCACGACCGCCCTCCCTTCTCCAGCTTCACCGCGTGCGCCGCGATGACATCCGCGTCACGCTCGTCCACCACGCCGTCGAGGTTCAAATCCAAATCTGCTCCGGGCTGCCGACCGTCACGCAGTTCGCGTGCGAACTGGAACGCATCGAGAATGTCCACTCGTCCGTCGCCGTTGATGTCTTCACGCGCGATTGCCAGTGGAGACTCGCGGCGTTGCGTGCCGAAATGAATCATTCCCACCAGTGCGAGACATGCGGCTGCTGTCGCCGGCCAGACAAACCACGGACGGAAACTGAATTCAGCGCGTTTGGGCTTTTCGAGCTGCTGCCGCGCCGCGCTAAGAATGGCGGCATCCATCGCCGGCGGCACGAACACACGTCGCGACGAGGGTTCCTTGAGCGCAGCCACCAGCCGGGCTGGCGCTTGCGGCCCATCTGCGTCATGACGTGTGTTGGTGTCGCCGGTGTTCATGTTTCAATGGTTAAGTGTGCGAGCCTCGCAAAAGGTTCATTCGTCGAAAAATTGTTTCGCACGCTTGTCCTGTCGGAGTGCGTCCAGTGCGTGGTGCAGTCGGGATTTCACGGTGCCGAGCGGAACACCGGTGGCTTCGGCGATGTCCGCCAGCGGCAGGTCATCCACGAAACGCAACAGCAACACCTCGCGATGTTCCTCGGTCAAATTCGCAAGAACGGCAGCCAGATCGGAGGAAGGGTTCGGTGGCGCGGCTTCGACGGCGGTTTGTTCAAGCAGTTGTTGCTCGGCCTCGGTGGATTGGTGACGTGCGGCCTTGCGTCGGGCGGCGGTGGAAAGGTTTTTCACCGCTGGATACAGGAACGTCTTGAGATTGGCGGTGAGTTGGAAGCCGGGAAATTTGCGGAGCAGGTAGAGAAACGTTTCCTGCATCACGTCCAGCGCCAGGTCTTCGCTGCCGGTGAACCGGTGCGCCAGATTCACCGCCCAGTCGCGATGACGGAAATACAAGACCTCGAACGCCGCCGCATCGCCGTCGTTGATGGCGGCGACGAGCTGCTGGTCGCTGGACGAATCGCGCTGGTTTTGCGTCTGCACCCGGCTGGACTTTTCGCCATGGTTCACAGTGCCACCACGGCTTCAAGTCATTAAGTGGACGGTGAGGGAGAAAGGTTCAAAAGAAATTCACGGTTCGCCTAATCGCGTTTGGAGTAGTGATGACCGGGGCATTACAAAAACCAACGGGTCTTTTCCTCGCCCAAACCGCGACGTTTGGTTATTCAGCGTGCATGAACCTCGACCGATACGATTCCACGGACGCGCGGCGCCGGCTGTCCGGTCGCACCGAGCCGCGTGGCACGCATACGGGGTTTTCCACGTTGGGCGCAGCGCTGTTCGGCCTGCCCTTCTTCGGCATGGGCATTTTCATCATCCTGGTGGGAACGAAGGTGGTCGCCGTGGACCCCAAGGGCGTGCATGCGCCTTACTGGGTGTTGACGGTCTTTGGGAGCGTGTTTGCGATCGCGGGATTGTTCGTCTGGAGCATGGCCTGGAGGCAGCACGCCGCCAATCGCAGGCGCGAGGAGGCCGCGTTGCGTCACGGCAACGAACCGGCCCTGGTGGATCACGCCTGGGACGTGACGGGCTATGCGGTGGCGCGCTGGAAACCGGTGATCAAAGGATTCATCGGCACGTTGTTTCTGACGTTGTTCCTTTCGATCTTCAATTACTGGGCGTTCTTCGCCAAAGGCCCGTGGATGGTGAAGGCGATCGTGATCTTGTTCGACGCGGTGTTGGTGTGGGTCTGGGTGCTGGCGTTCATGCGATTGGGACGTTCGATCAAGTTCGGCGTCACGCGGATCGAGTTTATGACCTTTCCGTATCGGCCCGGAGAAACCGCCGTGATCCGCTGGTGGCCGGCGCAAGGTGTGCGGGTTGTGAACCAGGGCGCGTTCACGCTGCGTTGCGTGGAGGAATGGTATGAAACGACCGGCCACGGCAAGAATCGTAGCAAACATCTGGTGCATGAGCAGGTCTGGAGCGGGACTTGGCATGTGGTCCAGGTGAATTCCGTGTCACCGGGACAATTCGTGGAATTGCGCTACGACCTGCCGCAATCCGCCCCGTCCACGCAACTGTGCGCGGACAAACCGGTGTTTTGGGAGTTGGAAGTGAAACTGGAAATGCCGGGACTGGACTTCGAGGAGACATATCTGGTGCCGGTGTATGCGAAGGCTGCCTGAAGCCGTGCGCCGGCAATTTGTCCCGGCTCTCAACGGGCGTCCACCTTGGGAGCGCCAAATTTGAAAAGTCGTTTCACCTCGTCCCATCGTGCAGGTCGCAACCGCAGGAAGCGCAACATCTGAAAATCACTCCGTTTGCGGAATCCCCGGATGCGCCGACGCCACTCCATCACGTGACCGCGCATGCGGAAGGCATCAGCAATGGCATCGAGATATGCCCTGCGGGTAAAACGCCAGTTTCGGATCAGCACGAGACTGGCGAATGCCTCCGCCAGCAGCAGAAGCAGGTGGGGAATCAGCAGCAGGAGGAGAAGGCCCTGCGCGTTCTTGGCGATTAGCAGAATGCCGTTCCGATTGGACAGAAATCGTTTCGTCTCGCTTGTGCGCGACTCGACGATGCGAGTTTTGCCCTCTGGATTTGCCGCCGTCGCGCCCCGGTGATGCAGCCTTGCGGCGGGAACTCCAACCACAACCCCGCCGCCAATCTGCACGCGCCACGAGAGGTCAGTTTCGTCAGAGTACATCAGCAAGGCAGGATCAAATCCCCCAACACTCGCAAATACATCGTTACGGATTAAATAGCCACAGCCGCATGCGGCGAATATCGGTTTCGTCTCGGAGAACCGGCCAAGGCCCAACGGGATTCCGAACAAATCGAATCCGGGCGACCCCAGACTCTGGAACGTGTCTGCATCGTAATCCAAAACAACCGGGTTGGCTGCCGTCGCACCCACGCGTTGGACCTCGCTCAAGAGCGTTTCGAGGCAATCAGGTTCAAGCCATGTGTCATTGTTCAGGAAGAACAGGTATTTGCCGGAAGCCTGGGCTGCACCCACGTTGTTGCCCTCGCAAAAGTAAAGGTTGACCGGACTTTTTATGCAACGGCCCTTGCCGCCGCTGCGGTTCAACCATCTCTCGGCCAGTTGTGCAGAACCGTCGGGAGAATGGTTGTCCACCACAATCACCTCAATCTCCCCGAAAACAGTCTGTGATTCCAACGAGGCAAAGCACCGCTCAAGCCAGTCCTGGCCGTTGTAATTCAGGATGACGACGCTGATGGTCGGATGAGACGCCACGAGATTGCTCATGTTCACGGATGCTTTGCCAGACCCGAACCGCGAAGAAAAGCTTTCTTGCCTTCGTGCCACCCATGCGCACAATCCGGGCTTCGATTATTATGGATCACGCAGAGCAGTTCTATCCCAAACTCCATGCAGCAGACCAGTCTTACTCTGCTGGGGAGTATCACATGAACTCCTTGATTTCGGCCGGGGTCATTTCTGATTGGGCCAAGGGTTTTCAAAACCGTCCGCTCAGAATGCTGGATGTCGGATGCGGAAAAGGGCTATTCCTACGCAATTTTTCACGAGGACTCCGCCAACACCATGGTGTGCAAACGATCAAAGCCACGGGCATTGACTTGGTCCGCAGTCCTTCCGATCACTTCAAAGAGATATGCGACGACTTCCAGTTTGTTCAACAAAACCTTGATGGTCGCGATCTGCCCTTTGGTAATGGCTCTTTTGACTTCGTGTGCTGCAATCATGTGCTGGAACACATTTTTGAAACCGAGAAATTGGTGCGTGAGTTCCACCGCGTGCTGGCCCCGTCCGGAATATGCATCATTAGTGTGCCAAACACCGCGGCATGGGTGAACCGGTTCTTTTTTCTCTTTGCCGGACAACCACTGGGATCGGAGGTGGGAACCGAGAGCATTACCTACGGGTTTTGGCCTGCTGCATTGCAGCCACGACTGAAGAAATTCAATCCGTCAGGCCATATTCGCGATTTCACCGGACGAGGTCTTCGCGACCTCACTACACACTGCGGATTTCAAACCATCGGGTGGTGGAAACAGAGTAATGGAATCATCGCACGTCTCGGAAAATGGGCTGGACGTGGGTTGGCCATCATACTCAGACCTGCCACCCGGGACTCTTGAACGGCGACAGGAGTTTTTCGCTCTCGAAGAGCAATCCCCTTACAAAGCCGCTGAACCGTTCGGAACATCAATCGAAGCGCGGAATTGCTGTCGCCAGCGCTTGTTTGTATCCACCACAGAACCCGTTCGGACTCGGATCCTGCGCATTGAGGCTTTGGTTTTTCGGGCTTTGAGGATATTAGCGCATTGCAGTCATTAACCCGGGTTGGGCCTTGCAGAGTCAATCTAGTCTTGAATGCACCAAGCCAATGAAATCCAAAGAAATTCCTTGCTGTTTTCGCCGGATTCAGTCAAAAACGTTACGCTCCAATCAGATATTAAGGAAAAATCGGTGATTCCATGAAAACCATCCCTCTCGCCAAATCGGGTCGGCACGTTCCCTGCCGTCTGCTTGTCCATGTCGTCGCGTTAGCGGTTGTGATACCTGCGCTGGCGGATGTCCCGATCATCGGTGGTCCGGTAACGAATTCCGCCAGCGGACACATCTATTATCTGCTGGGGGACAGCACTTGGACCGATGCCGAGGCGAAAGCGGTTTCCATGGGCGGTCATCTTGTGACAATCAACGATGCAGATGAAGACAACTGGGTTTATACCACCTTCAGCAGTTATGGCGGGACAAGCAGCCACTTGTGGATTGGGTTGTCCGATCATGCGCAGGAAGGCACGTTTGTGTGGAGCAGCGGCGAACCAGTGGGATACACGCAATGGAATTCGGGGGAGCCTAATGCTGCGAGTCCTGAGGAAGATTATGTCCATATCAACGCGCCGGTGTATGGCAATCACGGAACGTGGAATGATCACTCGGATGATCCGGCTGACAGTTCTGGCAATCCATTCCGGGGTGTGGTTGAGTTGGTTGCCGCACAATCTTCAGGAGGAGTCCCTGTCATATCTAGCTATTCTCCTTCGGTCGGTTCAGTGGGAACATTGGTTTCAATTGTAGGGATGAATTTCAGTCCGGTAGCCTCCGAGAATGTTGTTCGCTTTGGTGCCGTGCAAGCAAACGCTGCGTCTGCGAACGAAACCAACCTGACGGTGACTGTTCCCGTTGGTGCTACCTACGCTCCCGTCACGGTGACGGTGGCAGGGTTGACGGCAATTGCCAATCAACCGTTCTTGCCGACCTTCGCCGGTGGGGGCGGCGGTTTCAGCGGAACTAACTTCTCGCCAAGGGTGGATATTCCAGGGGGAGACGGCGCAAAAGAAACCGTGGTCGCGGACATTGATGGGGATGGGATGCCGGATTTGATTGTTGGAAACGCTTTCGGCCACACGATTTCAGTCTATAAGAACGTCAACTCAAATTCGGTGCTCGCAACAAGCTCATTTGTTCTCAGTGCCGAGTTGGACTGTGTATCAACCGGCGAAGCCCCCTTCGACATCGCGGTGGCGGATGTTGATGGTGACGGAAAACTCGATATTCTGGCGTCGAACTACGAAGAAGGCTCAATTTCAGTATATCGAAACGAATGCACCCCAGGGAATATCAGTTCGAACCTTTTGGCAACTCGGGTCGAATTCTCCGTGGGATCAATTACCCGGAACATTGCCGTCGCAGACATTGACTTGGACGGCAAACCTGATGTGCTCACGGCGAACGGGGTTGGAACATTTTCGGTACTACGCAACACTGCATCGCCGGGTTCGCTATCGGCAAATTCTTTTGCTCCAAGAGTGGATTTCATATCGCCGGACAATCCAATCGGCATAGCGGCGGGCGATATTGACGGAGACGGCAAGCCGGATGTGGTGACCACGACTGGCGACAGCGATATCGTGTCGGTGTTCCGAAATACAAGTTCGCCCGGCACCATCAGTTCGAACTCCTTCGCCCCAAGGGTTGATTTCCAAGGCAGCGCTCAAATGATTAATGTGGCGATCGGTGATTTGGACGGAGATGGGCGACCTGATCTTTCCGTAGTATCCATATCGGGAGAACTAACGGTGCTAAGGAATACAAGCGAGCCAGGAATTTTGGATGCTGACTCGTTCGCGCCAGAAGTCGGTTTCCCACTTGGTGGACGGGGACACAACGTTGTGTTGAGTGATGTGGACGGAGATGGCAAGCCGGACATAGTGGTGGATTGCGAACTCGAGAGTTTGGTTTCAGTTTTTCGCAACCTGACTGCGCCCGGCAGTTTCTCTTCAGCGTCGCTTGCTCCCCGTGTTGATTTTCCTACAGGCTACAATGCGTGGGGGGTGTCTGCGGGTGATCTCAATTCTGATGGTCGCCCCGACGTTGTGTTCTGCAACACGTATGACAACACCATCTCGCTTTACGAAAACATAGTGCCGCTTGGCGGGCCGCCAGTCATCACGTCTCAACCAACCAACCAAGCTGTCGTTTCCGGCGAGAATGTCACTTTCTCTGTGTCCGTAACTGGTCTCGCTGGTGGCGGATTCCAATGGTGGCGTGACATGTCTCCATTGGCCGGTGCCACCAATCAGACTCTGATTCTGACGAACGCACAAAGCGGTGATGCGGGCAGCTACCGTGTTGTGGTAACCAATCTTTATGGATCCACCGTCAGTTCCAACGCGCTGTTGACTGTGAATCCATCGTCTTCGTGTGAGCAGCCTCCAAGCGGCTTGGTCGCATGGTGGCAGGCCGAGGGAGACGCCTTGGACAGAGTGGCGGACAATGATGGGGTTCTTCAGGGAGCGGGCGGGTACGGAACAGGAAAAGTCGGGCAGGCGTTTGTGTTTGATGGCACAACGGGTCACGTTCGAGTCGCGAGCAGTGCCGCCTTAAATGTTGGGGCAGGTGCGGGCATGACGATAGAAGGTTGGATCAATCCGTCTTCGGTGGCTGAACAGATTCCGATTGCAGAATGGAACAATGGCAACGCCTGGGGCGTTCATTTCTGGATTTCACAATCAACACTAGGTGGATACGGAACAGGACCGGGTTGTTTATACGCCAACATTGCAGACACAGCGGGAGGCAATCACTTTTTGGCATCGGCGGCAGGAATTGTTCAAACGAATGTATTTCAACACGTGGCCCTTACTTTCGACAAGACTTCAGGCATGGCGATGATTTACCTGAACGGGGCGCAGGTCGCGCAAAAAAATCTCGGCTCAAATTTCACCCCTCAAACAAGCTACGATTTTTACCTAGCGGCCAGAGTCAGCGATCCACCCCTTATCAACCGGTGGGCGGGTATGGATGAATTCAGCCTCTACAACAGGGCGTTGACGAGCAACGAGATTCACGCCATCCACTCCGCAGGTGCCGCAGGCAAATGCTCTCCCGCGCCGGTGTCGCCGACAGTCGTTACTCAACCCACCAACCAGACTGTGGTTGCTGGCGGGACAGCCTCGTTCACGGTCACTGCTTCTGGCGACGCGCCGTTGTGGTATCAGTGGCATTCAAACAACGTGGCCATTGCCAACGCGACCAATTCGACGCTGACTCTCACCAATGTTCAACTTGCACAAGCAGGCCACTACTCCGTAGTTGTGACCAACCTCTATGGAACCACTACCAGCTCCAACGCCCTGTTGATTGTCAATCCATCGCTACCTTGCGTGGCTGCTCCAAGTGGATTGGTTGCATGGTGGCGTGCGGAAGGAAACACACTGGATGGAGTTGGTGCCAACGACGGCGTGACACAAGGAACTGGAGGTTTCGGAACAGGAAAAGTCGGGCAGTCATTCGTGTTTGATGGCACAACCGGTCACATCCGTATTGCGAGCAATGCCACACTGAATGTTGGGGTGGGTGCAGGCATGACGATTGAGGGTTGGATCAAACCCTCGTCTGTTGCGGTTCAGAGGCCAATCGCAGAGTGGAACAACGGCAGTGCATGGGGTGTCCATTTCTGGATTTCACAATCCACATTCGGAGGTTATGGAACAGGCCCCGGTTGTTTATACGCCAACTTCACAGACACTGTCGGTGGCAACCATTTCCTGGCTTCGGCTGCCGGGCTTGTTCAAACAAATGTGTTCCAGCACGTGGCCCTTACTTTCGACAAGGCTTCTGGCATGGCCATGATTTTCTTGAACGGCGTGCCGGTTGCGCAAAAAAGTCTCGGCTCGAATTTTACGCCTCAAACCACCTACGACCTTTACTTGGCGGCGAGAGTCAGTGATCCGTTGCAGGTCAACTATTGGGCGGGTCTGGACGAAATCAGCCTGTATAGCAGAGCTTTGACGAGCAATGAAATCCAAGCGGTCTATGCCGCAAGTTCTGCGGGCAAATGTCCGCCTGCACCCACGCCGCCGGAGATTGTGGCGCATCCCACAAATGTGACGGTGGTTGTGGGAGGAGCGGCAACGTTCAATGTAATCGCCAGCGGCACGTCGCCGTTGAGTTATCAGTGGCGTTCAAACAACGTCGCAATCGCCGGGGCGACCAATGCCACCTTGACGTTGAACAACGTGCAGTACGCGAATGCGGGCAGTTATTCCGTGGTCGTGACGAATCTGCTCGGTTCCGACACGAGTTCCAATGCCGTTCTGACGGTGCTGCAGGGGCCTGCCCAGGTGAGAGTGTCGAGCATCACAAACATGTCCGGTGCGGCGGCGACCGTGCCGATCATTCTGGTCGCCAACGGCGACGAGTCCGCCCTGAGTTTCAGTCTGGATTTCGACACCCAACGGTTGACGTTCACAAGCATTGATCCGGGTGCGGATACGGAGGGCGCGGCGTTCCTGCCAAATACAATCAATGCGGGCACCGGACGGATCGGCGTCACAATGGCCATGCCTTCAGGAACGTTCCCGGCGGGAAATCTGGAAGTGGCCGTTGTGCATTTCGATTCGGCGGTGCTTTTGAGTGAAACGTCCGTTGTGACGCCCGTGCGCTTTACCAATCAACCCATCCCCAGATTGCTCTCAGACGCGTCCGCACAGCCGTTGCCCGTCAATTTTGTGAACGGCACCGTCACGTTGCTGCCGAGTGAATTTGAGGCGGACACCCGTCCGCGTCCCGGCGGGAATCGGGAATTGGACATTTTCGACTGGGTGCAGGTGGGGTTGTTCGTCGCCGGGATTGAGACGCCGACGAACGCGACGGAATTCCAGCGGGCCGATTGCGCGCCGCGTTCCACGCTGGGCGACGGCCAGTTGAAGGTGACGGACTGGGTCCAAGCGGGCCGTTACGCGGCGTTGTTGGACCCGATCACTGTCGCCGGCGGGCCGACGTCGCCGGTTGTGCCGACGTCGCTTGCGGGCAAGCTCGATTTGGGTGTCCGGGAAATCCGTGTGGACAGCGCGGCGGCGATTGAAAGCGTTCCGGTGACGTTGCCGGTGCACTTGGAGGCTCAAGGCAACGAGAGCGCGCTGGGCTTCAGCCTCGTGTTTGATTCGGAGAAGTTCACGTATTCGGGAGTGGTCAAGGGAACGGCCGCCGCCAGCGCGACGCTCAACGTCAACACGAACGAGACCGACGACGGCCGGATAGGCATCGTCCTGGGATTGCCGTTTGGGAACCATTTCGCGTCCGGTACAAGGGAATTGGTGCGGGTCAGCCTCAAACCCAAACCCGGCGCGTCGGGAAGCAACGCGGTGCTGTTTGGCGACACCCCGGTGATCCGCAGCATTTCGGATTCGTCGGCGAATGAACTGACGGCAAGCTTTGCCACCGGTTCGTTGATCGTGAATCCGTTGCCCACGCTCGAAATCTCCACTGCCGGGGACGATGTCGTGATCACATGGCCCGCATGGGCGTTGGAGTTCACGTTGCAAACGTGTGGAACGGGTTCGTTGGCTGAAGACGAATGGACAAACCATGTCGGCCCGATTGACGGTGACGACGAAAAGATATCGGTGACGATTCCAATCACCGACCAGCCCGCATATTTCCGGCTGAGACATCCGTAATTGGCCGCGGCCGCAATCCGCCGTCGCCGGATGTATTGAGGGTGATCCGGTGTCAGCGGGCGGGTTGCAGCGCCGGTCCTGGCTTGCCGAGAACGCCGCAAAAGCTTTCCTGTGCCGCAGTCCAACTCAGTCGTTTTTTCAATTCGGGCAGGTTCTGTTTGGAGAGATAATTCTCCCCGGCCCGCTGTCGCCGCACCTCATCTTCCACGGCGCGTTGGAACGCCCCGGTGTCGAACGGTTGCACGTAGCGCACGGCGTCGCCGAATACTTCGGGATAACAATCCAGCCTGTAGGCCACGACCGGCACTTCCGACACGAGCGCCTCGCCCACGACGATGCCCCAGCTTTCATAACGGCTGGGCATCACGAATACCCGGCTGCATTTGAGCAGGCGGAACTTTTCCTCCTCGGACACCAGCCCGCTGAAGGTGACGTTCCCGGAGAGGCCCATCTGCCGGACGACCGGCTCCAGCGCATCCCTGCTTTTGCCGATGATGACTGCGCGGAAGTCCGGCAGTTGCTGTTTGAGCCACTGGAAGGTTGCCAGCAGATCGTCCACGCCCTTTTGCGGATGCACACGTCCCGCCCATACCACGTCGTATTGCTTGGGTTGTTCCGGAACGCGGTCTGCGGCCTCCGTGTCGCTGCCGTTGGGAACGTACCAAAGCGCGGAATCCTCGTAACCCAGCGAGAGCAGGTACCGGCGCATCTCCGGATGACTGTAAGTGACCACCCCTCCCTCGCAGTGCCTGAAGCGTTTCAGCGAATACCGCTGGCTCATCCAATAATAGAGCGACGGCAGTCGCGAGCCGGTGACATCCGCCCGGCCCCGGGTCAAAACCTGCTTCAACGTCGGGGCCATCATTCCAAGGTACAAAATCTTCGTCCTCGCCCGGCAACGCATCAACGGCATGGTGTCAAACCAGTAGTCGGACATCGCGTAGGCGATGTCTTCGGGCAATACCACGTCCAACTGGCGGAGCGTGCCGGAGAGTCGCCGCCTGAAATCCAGCAACAGCCGGAACTGACCCGCCAAAGCGCCCACGGTGCCCAGCTTTGCCATCCTTGTGTCCGTCAGAGTGAGGTTCATGGGAAACCCCTGGCGTTCCAGGTACAGTTTCAGCGCGTGACCTCCAAAAAAGTGGATCGGATAGCCCGCAGCAATCGCGGCCCTCGCCATGTACCGGAAATAAACGTCGCCGCCACCGATGCCCTCGGAAAAGATTCCGTTCACGAAACAAACCAGTCGCGGTTTGGTGCCGGCGTGGGGAATGGTATCAACTGCGGCCATGCGACTTTACTTTCTGTTCCACCTGCAATTCCGCGATCAACGTCTTGTCCTTGCCCCGGCGACGATACGTGAGCACGCCCCAGATGTTTCCGGCCACGGTCGCCAGACATGCCGGCAAATGCCAAAGCCAGCGGAGATCACGGTCGCGGCAGAGGCCCAGCGCCGTGTGGCACAGCGGACCTAAGAACGTCACGCAATAAAGCGCCGCCAGCCACAGGGGCACGGACGGCTTTTCCTTCATCCAGTTCACGGGCATCTCCTCCTGCACGCGAAGAAAATGAACCGTGGCGCGCCGACGCTTTTTCACGAAGCCCCGGAGCGTTTGCACGTAGTAGTGATGCACACCGCGACCGCGCAGCCGCAGCCATTCGCGTTTGCCGGCGCGCATCAGATGCAGCGCCGCGTGCGTGTCCTGGAAATGTTCCCCGGCGCGCACCGACTCCAGATCGGGCCGGCGAAAAACAAAACCGTTCGCGCCCAGCGGATACGACAGGGATCCGCCCGGCAGTGTCCAGCGTTCCAAGTCTCCATCGCGCGCGACCAACACCGGGTTGCGGCTCATCAACCACGCGATGGGGTCGCTGATGTGCAGCAGTTGTGTCAGATACGCGCAGAACGAACTCATTCGGTCCGACGCCGGATAGTAAGCCTCCACGCCCAGCGCCTTCGGATTTGTGGACAGCGAGAGGATTGCGAGTTCGACGTAATCGGCATGCGTGATTTCATTGTCCGCGTCCACAAAGACGATGAATTCGCCGGTTGCATGCTGGACTGCGAGACGTTTGCCTTCCTCCATGTTCCTGCCGTCGTCATCCAGAATGATCGCTCCGTATTTGGCGGCGATGGCCCGGGTGGCGTCTTTGGAGTGAGCGTCGGCAAGGATGATCTCGTATTGGTCGCGCGGGAGTGACTGGCGCGCTATGGACGCAAGGCAATTGTCCAGCAATCCCTCCACGTTAAGCGTGGGGATGATGAAGCTGACGCGCGGATGTGAATTGCCGTGCATGAAACTCAACGCATAATGATCTCAAACGTGGCCGGCGGCGATGGCCGTGTTCATCGAATTTTCAGGTAGCCGCTCCGTTGGCTTTCGGTTTTCTCACGCGTATCATGAGGAAGTGACCGCGTTGTTTGCTCACTTTTTCCAGCAATCGGCTCAAACCGTCGGGCAGCGGCAAGATGCCGATGGAACGCGCCTCTGTCTCAAAACCTGTGATCTCGAACAGTTCTCTGGCCTGACGGACGGTCAATACTCGGATGTGGCCCGAGACTCCCGCGAACGCCGGATGGTCTATCGGCAGCGGCTCGGAAATCGGTTCGTTGTAGTGAAGACCCAGCGGATTCCCCAAAAACCGTCCGCAGATTTGCATCAAAGGAAAAGGCGTGTAACCCATGCACAGCGCGAAACAGTTCATCAGGCTGCAAAGATTCTCCGAGGTGACTATCGCCGTGCCGCCGGGTTTGAGTGTGCGATATATTTCCTCCGCAAACAGACGGGTGTTGTGGAGATGTTCAATGACCTGCGAACTGAAAATCACATCGAACTTGTTGTCCTCGAACGGCCACCGGCCATTCAAGTCACAGTCAACAGCCCGGATTCCCCGCCGTTGGGCCGCTTCGCGGAGGGGTCGTGCGCCTTCGATGCCATGGAACTCGCGGGGCGCTTGTTTCAAGTATCGAAACAACAGTTCGCCGTCTCCGCAGCCGACATCCAGCAGGCAATCCGGTTTCAATTCGACAACCGCCTGCCCTGCCCATTTGTTGCACCGCTCCATTCCCAGGTCTCGTTGCCGCCCCACGAAGGACTGCAACTGACGGACGATAAAGTTTTTAGCCATGGCACATGGTGTTATTCCGGCGCAACAAAAGACATGAAAACAGATGGACTGACAATTTATTTGTGGCACGCCGCCGCACAGTCCTCGGAACCCATTGTCCAACTCACCCTGCTTCCGTTGAGCCGGTTGGACGCTTCATGGTCACGGCCCAAACCATCAACAGAACGGCGAAGGCAACCCCCGCAGCCACCGGCATGAGTTTCAACAACTCGGTTGGCGTTTTTCCAAACCACAACAACGTCAGCCAATATCCCAGACCCAAAACGCCATACAAGACCGCCACCTTCAGCCAGCGGCTCGCCAGCGACCACATCGCCAGCGCCTGCAACAGGCCGACGAACACCATCGTCGTGGCCAGCGCGCCCACCATTGCGGCGGCTTCGGGGGCTT
>DAOLDN010000033.1:0-14256 GCA_035327385.1 Verrucomicrobiota bacterium
CGTTCTCACCGTAAAACCCCTCGAAGCGACCCCGGAAATCGCCGCTCCATTTGAGCGCCGTCACCCATTCGGGCAATCCGGTCTTGGAAGCGTACGCCTTGTTGAAATCTTTGTTGAAATCCTTGTCATTCTGCTCGCGCAATTCCGTCGCTTCGTCAGTGGTCAAGATTCCCTTGTCCACCAGTTTGTTGAGCAACGAGTCCACGTTTTGGGCTGCAACAGCGGACGCGAACGCCAGCCCCACCGCCGATGTGAGGAGCGCCGCCACGATATGTTTTGTTTTCATTCAAGTTGAAGTTTCAGAGTTCGGCAGGACTTTGTGACAACCGTGTTACAGGAAAAAGACTGGATTGTTACAATTGTGTGACGAAGCGGACGAGTGTCGGGCGTGGTGTCATAAACAGAATTGAACCGGAGGCCCCTCGCGGGGCCTCCGTTCCGCGCCCAACGGATACGGGCCGCTGGTGAACTCTTGAACTTCAACGCGGAAATCGCCTTTTCGGCGCGTTCCTCGGGTGTGTATATCCCATGCACATCCTGTCGCCGCAACGCTTCAACCAGATGGCAGACGTGTGACAAATCTGTAACACCGCAACCGACGAGAAATGTAACAATTGTCCCCTTGCATCCCGCCACGCCACTGCTAACTCTCTTTGCGTCACGCACCGCACCTCACATGAACGCCAGTTCACCGACCAACAAACTTTCCGCAGCGAGAGCGGATGTCAGCGATGCTTCCCGCAAGACCGAAACGGCGCGCAAACTTGCAAGACTCGCCAAGGTCCGATTCAAAGCCGCCAAGAGCACCTACAAACACACAAAGAAAGCGGCCAAACGGGCAGCCCGACAGGAAAAGCAACTGCGCAAACGATTGAAAAGACTCCTCGCGAAATTTCCGGCCGCAACACAACCCGCGAAGAAAACCCTTGTGAAGAAAGCGAAACCCGCCGCAAAGAAATCGCCGGTGAAAAAAGCAAAATACCCTGTCAAAACGGTGTCGAAACCCAAACGCCGGCCCAAACCCGCACAGCCGCCCGCCCGGATTCCAGTCGAAGCGATCGAAACCGCAGCGCCCGCGCCCGTCGAATCTGTGACTCCACCCTCGGAGTCTCAGTCCATTCCCATGAACTAATTTTCAGGAATTCTGATCTTGGCGCGGGGTGTTCACACCGCGTCAACTTCGCATGGGGATGGACGGTGAAACCGTTTGGGAATGTTGCAAGCGATGAGAATTGAAGCGTCCTGAACGACGCGCTGCAAAAATTCACCGGGCGTTCACCCCGAATGCCGCGTAGGGGATTCTCCGTTGATCGTCTCCACAAACCGCGCCATCAGCCACAGCAAATCGGAAAGGCGGTTGAGGAAGACGATGATCTCGGCGTTGTGAAGCTGGCCGGCGGTCTGGAGATCGCACACGCGGCGTTCGGCGTGGCGGCAGGTGGTGCGCGCCAGGTCCAACGCCGCCGCGTTCAGCGTCGCGCCGGGCGTGGCCCAGCCATTGAAACTGATCTTCTGCGCCTCAATTTCCCGGACCAGCGCCTCGATGCGCCCGGTGAATTCAGGCGTCACCAGTTTGTAGCCGTCCTTGACGTAACGTCCCAAGTCCTCCTCCGCCACAGCCAGCTCGCCCATAAGCGTGACGAGGGATTGTTGGATGGCCAGGAGGTTTTGACGGATGAAATCTTGGTCGGCGGTCGCCCTCGCCATGCCGAGCGCGGCGTTCAATTCGTCCACCGCGCCGTAGGCTTCCACGCGAGGATGGTTTTTGGGGACTCGCCGGCCATACATCAACGCGCTCGTTCCCTGGTCTCCCGTTCTGGTGACAATGCTCATGTTCTTCCCGTGCCTGGGCCCTGGTTCAATGTTTGGCTTTGGCGGCCATCTGCGCCAGCAAGCGGTCGTTGAGATCCTTGGCGGGGTTGTAGCCGGATTCCTTGAGCTTGGTCTGGAACGCGGCGACTTCCACCAGCCGGGTAAGGTCGCGTCCGGGACGCACAGGGATGGTGATGTGCGGGATGTTGACGCCGAGAATCTTCACATACTCCTGCTCCATTCCCAGTCGGTCCACGTCATGGACCTCACTCCAGGCCTTGAGCGTGACAACAAGGTCCACTTTTTTCTCCATGCAGATGCAACGCACGCCGAACATGGCGGCGACGTTGATGATGCCGATGCCCCGCACCTCCATGTGGTTGCGGGTGAGTTCGGCGCTGGTGCCGATGACGTCGTGTCCGTCCATGAGCATGACCTTGGTGATGTCGTCAGCGACGAGGCTGTAGCCTCGTTCGATGAGGGCCAGCACACATTCGCTTTTGCCGATGCCGCTTTCGCCCTTGATGATGACGCCGACGCCGAGGATGTCCACCATGCTGCCCATTTCGGTGCCGCGCGGGGCGAACATCATCTCCAGCGCGAAGGTGGCGAGGCTGATGAATCTCATGGTCAGCAACGGCGTTTGGAAGACAGGCACTCCAGCTTCGTCGGCGGCGGCAAGCAGTTCCTTGTCCGGGGACAGATTGCGGCTGAAGACAAGGCACGGAATCCTGTAGCTGAGGAGTTTTTTGTAACGTTGAACGCGTTGCTCCACGGGCAGGGATTGCAGGTAATAAACGTCCGCATTGCCCAGCACCTGCACTCGTTTGTAGGCGAAGTATTTGGTGAAACCGGACAGCACGAGTCCGGGGCGGTTGATGGTCGGCTCGATGATGGTTCGCTGCAAACCCTGTTTGCCGGCGACGAGTTTGAGTTTCAGTTCCTTCGAGTGGTTGTCGAAGAATTTTTCCACCGTGATGACCGGGTGTTCCATAATCGTTGCGTGTTGCGTATTGTGTGTCGCTTCCGCTGTCAAGCCGAGTCTGATTGACGGCGCGACCTGCCGGATGGATCCGGCGTTCCCGTCCTGGCTACATGTTGAATTCCGGGCCCAGATAGATCTCGCGGGCCTTGGGATCGTTGACCAATCGTTCGGCGTCGCCCTCATAAACAACCTCGCCCTTGTGGATCAAATAGGCGCGGTCCACCAATTTGAGCATTTCGCGGGCGCTGTGGTCGGTGATCAAAATGCCCAGTCCGCGGTCCTTCAGTCGCCGCACGATCTTGCTGACCTCGTATTGGGCGATGGGGTCAATACCGGCCAGCGGTTCGTCCAGCAGCAGGAGTTTGGGGCTGGTGACGAGGGCGCGCGTGATTTCGAGCCGGCGTTTTTCGCCGCCGCTCAAGGTGTAGGCCATGTTTTTGGCCAGGGGCGCGAGGTCGAGTTCATCCAGCAGATATTTCAGCCGGATGGCGCGTTCGTCGGCGCTCATCACGCAGGTTTCGAGGATGGCGAGAATGTTTTGCTCGACGGTGAGTTTTCGGAAGACGGACGGCTCTTGTGTGAGGTAGCCGATGCCCAGTCGCGCGCGTTTGTGCATGGGGAGTCGCGTGATGACGTGGGACTGGAAGGTGACCGCGCCTTCGTCGGGCCTGACGCCGCCGACGACCATGTTGAAGGTGGTGGTCTTGCCCGCGCCATTGGGGCCGAGCAGTCCGACGATTTCGCCCGAACGGACGTTGATGGAAACGCCGTTGACGACGCGGCGCTGGCGGTAGGATTTGACCAGTTTGTCGGTGGCCAGCAACGGGCCGTTGGCGGTGGCGGCTGTGGCGGTCATGGGCTGACGCCCCCGGCCTGTTTATTGGTTGGCACGCCGGCTTCTTCCGTGCGGAAGACCATCCGCTGGTTTTTGACGAGCAGCTTGTTGTTGGCGCGATCCCATTCGATGACGTCGCCACTGATGGTCACGTCGGGCTTTTCAATCATCGGATTCCCGGTCAATACGGCAAGTTCGTTGGTGACGCCGTCGGTGACCTTGTAGGTATAAACCAGTTTGTCGCCGGTGGCGCGGTTGGTTTCGCCCTTGTCGTCCGTGGCGATGAGGATGACGTTGGTCTCGGCAATGATGCTTTCGATGCGGCCACCGGCCGCAGGTGCGGTGGCCGTCAGCAGGTCGCACCAGAGTCGCATCTGGGGATCGTCCACGCGAACGTTGCCGCGATAGACGGCGACGTGTGTGCCGAGGTCGAAATCAACTGTGTCGGAGAAAATTTGCGTGGGCGCTTTTTGCGCGGGCGCGGAGCTGGTCGGTTGCGAATGGATCTGGAACGCCGCAAACGTCAGCGCGCAAAGGAGGATGAGCCGGTGCGGTTTCATGGTTTGTCGGACGGGCGTTTCATGTCGCGGATGGTCGTGTGGACCTTGTTGGAGATGGTGAGGGTGGATTCGTCCTGCCGCCAGAGAAAACCTGTGCCCTGGATGGACAGAGCGCCGTCGCCGGAGTCCACGCGCAACTCGCCGCCCGAATCGGCCGTGCGCTTGACGGCGTCATAGACACATTCCGGCGCTTCCACGATGGCCTGCGGCTTTCCCGATTCGTCGAACAATTCCAGCCGCAACTGTTTGATGAGGTAACGGCCGCCGGGCAGCGGCTGGGCCTCGAGACCCTTGATCAGGGATTTCATCCGCGTCTCGTTCGGAGCGTCGTGATACTCGCTCATGGTGAATTTGCTGGCGGTGCCCACGAAAGCGGTTTGTGCCAAAACGGAAGCTCCAAATTCCAAATTCCAAGCTCCAGAGAAGAACCAAGCACCAAGTACCAAACAGAAGCAATGCAGCCTCGTCGCGGGTTTGGATGTTGGAGCTTGAAGTTTCAATGGATGTTGGACGTTGGTGCTTGGAGCTTTATTTCACCGCATTGAATACCTTCACCAGACCTTTGAGAACAGCAGGCATCTCGATCAATGGAATCATGTTCGGCCCGTCGCTCAACGCGCGGTCGGGTCGCGGATGCGTTTCGATGAAAACGCCGTTGGCCCCCGCCGCCAGTGCCGCGCGGGCGAGCACCGGCGCGAATTCCCGCTGGCCGGATGACCTGTCTCCGCCGCCGCCGGGCAGTTGAACGGAATGGGTCGCGTCGAAAATGACCGGGCAACCCGTTCGCTTGAGGATGGGAATCGAACGCATGTCCGCGACGAGGTTGTTGTAACCGAAGGTCGTTCCGCGTTCAGTGAGGATGATTTTTTTTCCGCCGGCGGCGCACGCCTTTTCCACCACCTGCGCCATTTCGGTGTGCGACAGAAACTGGCCTTTCTTGATGTTGACGATCTGTCCGGTGAGAACGGCGGCCTCGATCAAGTCCGACTGCCGGCAAAGGAACGCGGGGATTTGCAGGATGTCCACGACTTCGCCGACGACAGCGGCCTGCGCCTCGTTGTGAACGTCCGTGAGCACGGGCACTCCAAATTCCGACCGCACCTTGGCGAGGATGCGCAGTCCTTCCTCCAATCCCGGCCCGCGATAGGATCTGGCGGAGGTGCGATTGGCCTTGTCGAAACTGGCCTTGAAGATGAAATGGATGCCGAGCCGGGAGCAGGTTTTTTTGAGGGACGACGCGACCCAGAGGCAGAGGCGTTCATTTTCGATGACGCACGGGCCTGCGATGAGCGTCAACCGCTGATGACCGAGCAGGGATTTCCAGATCGAGTTTTCGTTGAACACGTCCGGGTTTTAGCAGCAGCAGGCTTCAAAGTAAATGCCCGAGCAGACGCGGCACGGGACGCGAAAAACAAAAACACGCGGCGATCAAACGCCGCGTGTTCGCTGACGCGAGTTCGAAAATTCGCGGCGTTATTTGCCGAGGAGCTTGAGCGCGGCATCCACCATTTTCGGCGCGGTCAATCCGTGCAATTCGTACAAGTGCTCGGCGAGATAGGCGGACTGGCCGAATTCGCCGGGAATGCCCAATGAAGTCATCGTGTGCGCGATGCCGACCGTGGACAACGCGTGCGACACCTGCGCACCCATGCCGCCGACAATCTGATGGTCTTCAATCGTCACCACCCTGCCGCCGGCCGCCTTCACCGCAGCGCCGATGGTTTGAATGTCCACCTTGTTGATGAACGGGTTGTTGATGACGGTGGCTTTGACGCCTTTGGCGGCCAGCAATTTTCCGGCTTCTATGGCTTTGTTAACCAGCACGCCGCAGCCGATGAGCACGACGTCGTTGCCCTGCGCCAGAACCTGCGCCCTGCCCCACGGATAGGTCGCGCCTTCGATCCACGTGAGCGGATAATTTTCACGGCCGACGAAGAAGATGTAGCTCTCGCCGTCCTTGCCGGCGGCGCGGTCGGCGGCGAATTGTTTGATGGCCTGATACATCAGGGATTCGGCTTCGTCCGGACAACTGGGCGCGATGACGGTGGTGTGCGGGATCGCGCTCGTTGCCGCAAAGTAAGTGGTGGCCTGATGCGACGCGCCGTCTGCGGCGTCCTGAAATCCGACGTGTGAAAACATCGCGATGACCGGTGCCTGTGACAACGCCGCCATCGTCAGCGGCAGGTTGCCCTTGGTGACGCCGAACTGGCCGAACGTGTCCACCACGGGAATGAACCCGGCCTTCGAGAAACCGGCGCCAACGCTGACCATGTTGGCCTCCGCAATACCGACCTCGACGTAGCGGTCGGGAAAACTTTTCTGGAACAGACTGATGCCCGTCGAACCTTGAACGTCGGACGAGATGGAATACACCGGCAGACCTTCGCTCGCGGCGCGAACGGCGGCACGGGCAAGGCCGGCCTGGACTTTGTCCGTCTTGGGCTTTGCTGGAGCGGGAGCGCCGGACGCCGCGGCTGCCGCAGCCTTGGCCTTCTTGTCCGCTTCCTTCTTTTCCCAGTCCGCGCGGAGCGATTGCGCCCAGTTCATCAGCTCGGCGGGAACCGTGTCGCCTTTGAACAATTCCGTCATCCAGTCCACGATCTTTTCACCATTGGCCAGAGGGAATCCGTGGCCGCCGGCTGAATTTTCCTCAGTGGCCTTGATACCGTAACCCTTGATGGTTTTGATCCAGAGACAGACCGGATAGTTGGGATTGGCCTTCGCCTGTTGAATGGCTTTTTCGATGGCAAGATAAACCGCCTGCAAATCGTGGCCGTTGGGGACGGTGATGACGTTCCAGCCCAGAGCGCCCATCGCCTGAAAGCTGCGTTGCATCGAGAAGGAATCCTTCGTGATGCGCCCGGAAAGTTTCGTGTCGTTGTCGGAGATGAGCAGCACGAAAGGATTGACGCGGTCCTTGGCGGCGAGACCGGGGATGGCCGCGAACGCTTCCTTGGCCTCACCTTCCATGCTGGCGCCGTCGGACACGACACAGAAGGTGACGCGGTCGCGCTTTGCGACCTTGTCGGCGATGGCCAGTCCCTGCGCCTGAGGCAGGGACGAACCGAGCGGACCGTTGCTCAACAGGACGCCCTCGGGATTGAGGTGTGATTCGCCGTGGCCTGTGAGCTTGCTTTTGACGCTGCGAAAACCCTTGAGGTCGTCGAACGTCATGCCGTCAAAACCGTACAACGCGCGCAACGCATAAACGCCATTCTCGGCGTGGCCGGCGTCGTTGACGTAATTGTAGGCTTCGTGCCATTCGCGGCCCTGTGTGGCAAACATGATGCCGTGGACGGCGGCGTTCATTTCCGCGAACGCAGCCGGGCCGCCCCAGTGGCAGGCGGCGCCGCCGACAACGGCGTGGACGTCCATCAACGCCACCAACGCCCGCGTGGCGCGGGGATCGGCAAGAGTGACTTCCGTGCCGGCCGCGTTCCTGACTTTCACCGAATACTTCGGAGCGGCCTTGGGCGTTGAGGCAAGGCGGGATTTGAGATTGAGCGGCGCCAGCGGCGGCGCTTCGACGGGTTTAACAACGGAGGTATCAGCAGCCATATTTCGATTCGAGTGCGATTAAAAACAATTCCAATTTGGAGTGTGAAGATTAGGAAAAGCGCGGACAGGGCGAAAGTCTTTTCACGAGGGCCATTGTGCATGGAACACACAACTTTCTGAACCGCAGGAACGGCAGCCCGCGATGCAAAGCGGCCCGGGCACTGGCCGACGGATCAACACAAGCCTTTGAGGACAAAGGCAAAAAGTGTTGGAAACATTGCCAGAATGAATGTCCGGTCAAAAAAACCGGCCAGTTTTCCCGGCTTTCCATCGAAACGCGGACGACCTCCGTCCGCGGCACACTCGAACGCGAGAAATCGTCGGATCAATCCGAACGGACAGATGGACAGCGCCGCGCTGCGGTGGTCACGCGAGCGGAGGTTCGTCATTGCGGGATGGCATGACCCGCGACGGAACACATCGGCAGGTACTCCACTGTGGTCATCGTGTAAGAGCCACCCGCCGGGCACTTGGGAAAACCGTCCTTGAAATACGGAGCAAGGTCGTCCGGCTTGACGGGGGAGTTTGCGGGTCTGGCTTTCTCGAGCGCCCACTGCTGGATGGCGCCGTCAATCTGGCGAAGGTTGTTGACGCAGGCATTGAGGGCCGCCACCGCGTTCTGGGTTTGCTGGACGACGGCCTGGGTTTGTTGTTGCTCGGCCTGGAGTTTCTGGACCTGCTGCTGCTGTTGTTGGGCGGCGTTTTGTGCGGACTGAAGTTGTTTCGTCAACTGCTGTGTCTGGTCGCGCAACTGGCGCACCTCGTTGCGCAATTTCAACACATCCTCGGCGTCCTTGCGCAGCTTGGTGATTTCTTCAGTGGGAATGATCGCCTTGTTGAGTTCGGCGATTTCTGCGCGCAACGTGTCCACAGTGTCAGTGACGGCTCGCAGTTCGGCGAGTTGCGCGTTCTTTTTGGCGTTTTCAGAGAAGAGATACGCCGCGCCACCCAGCAGCGCCACGACCAGCACCCACGGAATCAAGTTTTTCATCGTAATGACTGGATTGGTTGTCCGCCCTCACCTGCCCCATCACTAGTTGAACTTTTTTAGCACTGGTGCGCGAGGCGGGGGTCGAACCCACAACCTTCGGCTCCGGAGGCCGACGCTCTATCCAATTGAGCTACTCGCGCAACGAACAGAGGCTAGGTCAATGGCGCGGGTGCGGCAATCAGTTTGTGAGCCGGAAGTTCCGGTCCCCCGTTGCAAAAAACAGGGACGACTTGTGTCGTCCCTGCGCGAAAGAATCCGTTTGAAACGCGTGACGTTACTTGGCCGCGTCAGCGGGTTTCTTTTCTGCGTCAGCGGGCTTTTGATCGCTCTGGCCGCCTTCGGGACGCGGTGGACGTTGTCCATCAGGCCCGCCCGGTCCGCCCTGACCACGACCGCCACCTTGAGGACGCATCTGTTCCCATTTGGCGTATTGTTCGGGGGTGAGGATTTCCTTCACCTGCTTGTTGACTTCCTCGCGGATTTCGCGGCCCTTCTCACGGCGCTGTTCCTGGGAGAGGCTCTGGTCTTCGCGAAGGGCGCGCATCTTCCCGACTTGTGATTCGAGCACGCCGGTGATTTTTGTCTTCTGTTCGTCGGTAAGCTTGAGTTCTTCGGCGATGCGCTGGACGCGTTCCTGGACGTTGGTCATGCCGCCGCCAAAACCGCCGCCCGGCCTGTTCCTGGGTCTGTCGCCTGTGTCCTGTGCGAAGAGCGAAGGCCCGACCGCGAGCAATCCGCCCGCCATCAGGGCAATCAGGCTGAGTTTGTAACTTTTCATAGATGAGACTTTCGTTGGTTGATTCGTTGTTTTGTAGTCCGTGCCATTGGCGCGGGGGTGTTACTCCATCTGAGACGGGACGGCTTGAATTAGGTTACAGGGGTCTGTCGAAAGCCCGCCACCCGTCGCGGCTGGTGGCGGAGGATGGTCCCGCAACATTCCGGGATTTGCAGTTCGACGGCCACCGACTATCTTCGCGCTCACGACATGAACATCCGTCCTCGCATCAAAATCTGCTGCATCCGCGACGCGGCAGAGGCGCAACTGGCCGTGCAATGCGGCGTGGCGGCAGTGGGGCTGGTTTCCGCGATGCCCAGCGGGCCGGGAGTGATCGAGGAGGATTCCATCACGCAGATTGCCGCGACAATTCCGCCGGGTGTCGCGACGTTTCTGTTGACGAGTCTGCGCGACGCGGAGTCCATCGTCGCGCAACAACGTCGTTGCCGTGTCAATACACTCCAGCTCTGCGATTTGGTCGAGGCGGGCTGTCACGCCAAATTGCGCATGCGTCTTCCGGGCATCGCGTTGGTGCAGGTGATCCATGTCACGGGATGGGAATCGCTGGACGAAGCGTTGGCCGTCGCGCGTGAGGTGGATGCGTTGCTGTTGGACTCCGGCAACCAAAAGCTCGCTGTGAAGGAACTTGGCGGCACGGGTCGAACGCATGATTGGAGCGTTAGCCGCGCCATTGTGGAGGCCGTGCCACTGCCGGTGTTCCTCGCCGGCGGTTTGAATGCCGACAACGTCGCCCAAGCCATCCGGCAGGTGCGCCCGTTCGGTCTGGATGTTTGCAGCGGAGTCAGAAGCAACGGCCGTCTCGACGAGGAGAAACTGAAACGATTCATTGAGAATGCCGGAGCGATCACAGCGTAACGAACCCCGGTTGCGATTGCGTGTCACTGCGGCGGCGGAGACGCAATTGCGGGCGGGGCATCCCTGGGTGTACGAATCCAGCGTGAGGGAATTGAACCGGGACGGTGAACCCGGAGAACTGGCGGTCATCTACGATCGCAAAGACAAGTTTCTGGCGGTTGGTTTCTACGACCCGGAATCGCCCATCCGGGTGCGTGTGTTGCACACAGGGAAGCCGGTTCAGATTGACGCGGGTTTCTGGTCGGCGCGTTTGGATGGTGCGGTGAAGAAGCGTGAGGGCTGGTTTGACGAAAGCACGACCGGCTATCGCATCATCAATGGTGAAAGCGACGGCTGGCCCGGACTTGTGCTGGACCGCTATGGTGGGACGCTGGTCATCAAAATCTACACGGTCGCGTGGTTGTCCCGGCTGGAAGATGTGTCGAGGATGATCCGGGAAAGGCTGAAGCCTGAGAGAATTGTTCTGCGGTCCAGCCGCAACCTTCAACACGCCGGAACTCGCGGCGCGGACGATGGCCGAATCCTCCACGGAGACGCAATCAATGGTGTCACCACGTTTTTGGAGACGGGATTGAGGTTTGAGGCGGACGTCGTCCGCGGACAGAAGACGGGATTTTTTCTGGATCAACGCGAGAACCGGCGCGCGGTGGAATCTCTTGCGCGAGGAGGAACGGTGTTGAACGCCTTCAGTTTCTCGGGAGGGTTTTCGTTGTACGCCGCGCGCGGAGGCGCAAAATCCGTGACGGATCTGGACATCAGCGCGCACGCTCTTGCGTCAGCACAGCGGAACTTCAAGTTGAATTCAGACGTGGCGGCGGTGACGGAGTGCTTGCATGAACGGGTCCAGGGCGACGCGTTCGAGTGGCTGGCAGCCAACGCGAGCCGCAAGTTTGATCTGATCGTGCTGGACCCGCCGTCGCTGGCAAAGCGGGAGAGCGAACGCGAGGGGGCCATCCGCGCTTATGGCCGCCTGACGGCATCGGGCGTCAGCCACATGGCGCGAGGCGGCGTTCTTGTCGCGTGTTCATGCTCCGCGCATGTTTCGGCGGAGGAATTTTTCTCGGTGGTGAAGCGCAGCGCAGCGCGTTCGGGTCGGCGGTTTGTGGAGTTGCGGACAACGGGACACGCACCGGATCACGCGGCGACATTCAAGGAGGCGGAGTATCTGAAGGGGATTTATTTGAGGTTCGACTGAACGCGCTACGAGACTGGAAGAGACTTGAAAAGCTCCAAACTCCAAACGCCAAGCTCCATAGAAGGTTCAAATCTCAATCTTCAACAGCCGTGGCGGGCTGACACGGGATTGCACTGCGCAACCTGTCTGGCATCGGGGCTTCTGAATTTCAAACCTATCAGAACAGGCTGTTGACGGCGATGCCGAGAACGCTCAACGGACCCTGGTCTTCCAGTCCTTCGGTGGCTTTGTCCACTTTTTGAAGCGTGAGCTTTGCGTTCTTGTAGAAGTCGGGTTCGTTGATCAGTTTGCCGACGGTGCCCTGGCCCGAGTTAATTTTTTCGAGGATTTGCCTCAGATTGGTCATGGACGCCGTGGTTTCGCGGTAGAGAGTTTCGTCTTTGAGAAGTTTGCCCATCGTGCCCTGGCCGGTATTGACCTCTGCAAGCATTCCGCGCGCGTCGGCAACCGTGGCCTGAAGGTCCGTCATTGCCGCAAGCACATTATCGTAAAGCGACTGATCGTAGATGAGCCTTCCGACCGTGCCCTCGCCTGATGCGATCTTGTCGCTGACATTTCTGATGTTGGCAAGCGTGGCCGAAACCTGGCCGCTGTTCTGGCGGATGAAATCCGTCAGCGGTCCGAGCAGGTTCTCGATCTTGTCGCCTGTGAAACTCTTGGTGAGGTTTTCGACGTTGGAGGCAACGTTGTCGAGCTTGACCATGATGGCGCTGAAGTCGGGCTGTTCGGCGGTGGTGATGTATTGCTCGTTCTTGAGCCGTTCCGCGCCGGCGGATCCGAAATCCACGGACACGAAGTTCTGCCCCATCAATCCGGCGAACTTGACCCGCGCGACGGAGTCGGTTTTGATGGCGGCATCGCCACGGATTTTCATCACGACCCTCACCTTGTCCTCGGCCAGTTCGATTTTTTCGACGGCGCCGATGTCCACGCCGGCCATTTTCACGCGGTCACCGACCTTGAGTTCCTGCACCTGGCCAAACAGGGCGTTGAGGCGGTAGCCGCGTTTGAATCCGTCAATGCCGCCGATGGTTTCGATGATCAACACGGCCGCAATGACCGCCAGCGCGACGAAGATGCCGAGACGGGTTTCGAGGGAGTTTTTCATAGGATGGAATCAGGTTTGTTCGCGTTTGAAATCTGCGTGTAGAAAACGTTGGACGAGGGGATCGGGGAATCGCTGCACTTCTTCGGGCGTGCCGATGGTGAGTATGACGCCCTCGTTGATGACCGCAATGCGGTCGGCGACGCCGAAGGCCAGGTCGCGATCGTGTGAAACGACGAGTGACGTGACGTGGATGCGCTTTTTCAATTGCATGATTTCCTCGCCAATGACGATGGCGGAAAGCGGGTCCAGTTCGCTGGTGGGTTCATCGTAGAGGATGAGTTGCGGTTCGATGACGAGGGCGCGGGCGATGGCGGCGCGTTTTTTCATGCCACCGGACAGTTCGCCGGGCATCTTGTCTTCCGTGCCCTTGAGTCCGACGACTTCAAGTTTCTCCGAGACAATCCTGTTGATTTCGTCCTGCGGTTTGAGCCGGTGTTCGGAAAGATACAGCCCCACGTTTTCGCCGACGGTCAGCGAGTTCAGCAACGCGCCGGATTGGAAGACGAGCGCCATCCTGTATTTGCTCATCACGTCGTCCGATCCGGTGGATTCGCCGTTGATGAGGATTTCGCCGGCATCGGGGGGTTCGAGGCCGATGATGTGTTTGAGCAGGACGCTTTTGCCGCTGCCACTGGGTCCCATGATGACGAATGTTTCTCCGGGTTTGATGTCGAGGTCGAGTCCTTTGAGGACCTCCTGTTTTCCGAAGGACTTGCGCAGGCCGCGCACTTCGACCCGGACGGCGTTGTTGGAGTTGTCAGCGTTCATCGGTCGAGCAGCAGGCGGGTGAGGATGTAGTCGAAGATGACGATCAGGACGATGGAATTGACGACGGCTTTTGTGACGGAACGACCGATGCCGCGGGGGCCACCGATGGTGGCCAGGCCCTGATGGCAGGAAACAGTTCCGATGATCAGCGCGAAACAGAAACTCTTGAAAACGCCGTTGGCCACGTCGGAAAAGTCCACCACATCGCGGAGGTTTGCAAAGAACGCCTGGAACGAAATGAAGATGCTCTTGTTGGCGGCGGCAACAACGGCACCGCCGAACCAGCCCACGAGAATGGCGAAGACCACGAGCAACGGAAGGGCGATCGCGATGGCGACGGTTCTCGGCAACACGAGATAATGGATGGGGTTGATGTTCATGGTGCGCAACGCGTCAATTTCCTGATAAACACGCATCGAGCCGATCTCCGCCGACATGGCCGATCCAATGCGTCCCGCGATGAGGATGGCCATCATGACGGGGGCCAATTCCTTGGCGATGGCAATACCGACGAGTCCGCCGACGGCGTTGGCCAGCCCGCGTTCGACGAGCACCGGCCCGGTTTGAAGTGCGATGACACCCCCGATGAAAAAGGACAGCACACAGACCATGAGCAGGCTCGCGTTGCCGATCTCGAAGAGCTGGTCATAGACCTTGCGTCGGTGACGCCACGTCAGCGGCAACGCCAGCAACGTTCGCCAGAACAACAGTATGATTTCACCTACGTTTTGAAACATGACGCGCGCGGGTCATTGGTTGGAGACAGAGTTTTCCGGCTTCATTTCACCCCGGC
>DAOLDN010000034.1:0-7808 GCA_035327385.1 Verrucomicrobiota bacterium
GCTCGAACGCGGGCGGGGAGGGCTGTCGCCGTTATTGTTTCCGATGCCCATCAGTAACATGGCTTCCGGCCTGTTCTCGATGTATTACAACCTGCGCGGGCCCAATTTCGCCACCTGCTCCGCTTGCGCCACCGCCAATCACGCCATTGGCGAAGCCTGGCACGCCATCAAAATGGGCGAGGCCAGCATGATGTTCGCAGGCGGTGCGGAGGCGGCCATCGTCCCCATCGGCATCGGCGGATTCTGTGCCATGAGGGCCATGAGTACCCGCAATGACGATCCCAAGACCGCCTCACGTCCATTCGATAAGGACCGCGACGGTTTCGTCATGGGCGAGGGTGCGGCGGTCGTCGTCCTTGAAGAACTCGAACACGCCAAAAAGCGCGGCGCAAAGATTTATTGCGAAATCGTCGGCTACGGCAACACCGCCGACGCGTATCACCTCACTGCGCCGTCACCTGGCGGTGAAGGTGCTTCCCGCTGCATGAAAATGGCTTTGCGCCACGGCGGATTGAATCCCGAAGACGTCACCTACATCAACGCCCACGGCACATCCACGCCGCAGGGTGACATCGCTGAAACCATGGCCGTCAAGGCCGTCTTCGGCAACCACGCGAAGAAACTGGTGGTCAGCTCCACGAAGGGCGCCACCGGCCACATGCTTGGCGCGGCGGGTTCCGTGGAGATGACCGTGTGCGCGCTCGCCATCAAGAATGGCGTCGTGCCGCCCACAATCAACATCCAGAACCAGGACCCCGAGTGCGACCTGGACTATTGCGCTAACACCGCGCGCGAGATGCCGGTCAACGCCGTGGTCAACAACTCCTTCGGATTCGGCGGCCACAACGCCAGCATCGCGGCGAAGAAGTTTGTTGGATAAGCGCGACCAACGGATTGAAGCCGGGCATTGACGGTTCCTGAGATGCGGGCTTAACTTCTCGACATGAGCACGGTTGCTGAAATCAAAGCCGCGATCCCAAAACTCACACTAGAGGAACGCGCGGAGGTGGCGCGCGCGCTTCATTGCTGGGAGGATGACTCATGGGATGAGCAAATGAAACGCGACCTTGCGTCCGGCAAACTCGACAAGCTGATCTCAAAAGTGGATGACGACATTGCTCGCGGAAACCTCTCCGATCTCCCGTGATTTCGCAAACACAGGCGGATTTCTGGATTTGTTTCAACTCGTTGCCCGCCGAAATCCAACAGCTTGCCCATCAGAAATATCAACTGTGGCAGCAGGACGCCTTTAATTCAGCCCTTCATTTCAAGCCTTTGTTCGATGACGTCTGGTCGGTGCGGATCAATCAAAGTTATCGTGCGCTTGGACGGCGGAAGAACGCTTTGATCGTCTGGTTCTGGATTGGGACACATTCGGACTACGACCAACTGCTAAAACGATTGCTGTGATCGTGAACTTCCTCCCTCTTATCGAACGCAAGCGAGACGGACATCCGTTGACAGCGGCGCAAATCCGGCACATCGTCGCAGCCTACACGGCAGGGCAGATTCCTGATTACCAGAAGGCCGCGTTTCTGATGGCGATCTACTTTCGTGGACTGAACACGGACGAAACCACGGCGCTCACGCTCGCCATGCGCGATTCGGGTGACGTGCTGAAATTTCCACGCGACAAACGTCCGATCGTGGACAAACACTCCACCGGCGGCATCGGTGACAAAGTTTCACTGCCGCTCGCACCGCTGCTCGCGTGTCTTGGATTTCGTGTGCCGATGATTTCCGGTCGTGGCCTCGGCATCACGGGAGGCACGCTGGACAAACTGGATTCCATTCCCGGTTTCAAAACGCTTCTGCCCGCGAAACGAATCGTGAAGATCGTTCAGGAGGTCGGCTGCGTAATATGTGGCCAGACTGAAAGGATGGTGCCGGCGGATAAAAAAATGTATGCCCTGCGCGATGCCACCGGCAGTGTGCCCAGCATTCCGTTGATCACTGCCTCGATACTTTCCAAGAAGCTCGCCGAAAGTCTCGACGCGCTCGTGCTCGACGTGAAATTCGGCAGCGCCGCTTTCATGCAAACGCGCACCGACGCGCGGCAGCTCGCAAAAGCGATGGTTGCGCTCGGCACAAAATGCGGCGTGAACACCCGCGCCATTCTCACGGACATGAACACGCCACTGGGCGGTGCCGCCGGCAACTGGCTGGAAGTAAAGGAGAGCGTCGCGTGTCTTGAGTCCCGTGGCTGCGTTCGTGAGAACGCGGCTAAAACGGGCGCGGCTAAAATGTCAGCCGTGAACTCACGTTCACAGCCACGACACATGGATGACCTTCGCCAACTGGTTCTCGCTTGCGCCGCTCACTTGCTCGTCCAGACCGGCAAGGCCCGATCATTCGCTCTGGCATACAAACAGGCGGAACATTGCCTCGACTCCGGAGCACCGCGCGCCAAGTGGGACGAAATGCTGGTTGCCCAGGGCGCTGATCTCGTCGCGTTCAACAAAAAATTGAAACGCGATCACACGGCAAAGACCGTGTTTGAACTCAAAGCCGACCGAAGTGGATACGTTTTCAAATGCGACGCCCGCATCATCGGCGAAGTCATCCGCGATCTTGGCGGAGGCCGGCTCACGAAAGATTCGACCATTGATTACGATGTTGGGATTGACCGCATCGCCAAGCCCGGCGAGCGCGTTGTAAAGGGCGACGTACTTTGCCGCATCCACGCCACCGACCGTTCGCAAGCCGAAGCCGCAAGTGAACTATTGAAGCCTGCGTTCGACATCCGTGCGCGCCGATCTTCAGTCGCGCCGCTGATAGTGGAAACCATCTCGTTGTAGGACAGGCGTCGCGCCTGTCTCGGATTTCAGGAAGAATGAGACAGGCGCGACGCCTGTCCTACGCCAATGACGCCAGAATCTTCTCCGCTGCCACGCGCGGATTCTCGGCGGCGTAGATGGGACGTCCAATCACCAGCCAGTTTGCTCCCGCGTCCAGTGCTTCGCGCGGTGTAAGCGTCCGCTTCTGGTCATCTGCCTTTTCCGCTCCTGTGCGGATGCCGGGCGTGACCAGTTGAATATGGGCGGGCAACACCTGCCGTAACGCCACGATTTCCAGAGGGGAACAAACCAATCCGCGCAAGCCGGACTGCGCCGCCAGTTGCGCCAGCCGCTCAACCTGTTTGCCGACGTTTGGTTCGCAGCCGGTTTCCGACAGCGTGTTGCTGTCCGAACTGGTCAGGACAGTCACACCCAATACGAGCGGCGCGTTGCGACCGGATTGCAGGGCGGTTTTCTGCGCGGATTCCTCGGCAGCACGCATCATTTCGCCGCCGCCGCTGGTGTGAATGGTAAGCATCTGCACGTCGAGTCGTGTGGCGGACGCCACGGACTTGGCGACGGTGTTGGGAATATCGTGGAACTTCAGATCGAGAAACACTGCCGCGCCCGTGTCGCGGACGCGCTTGACAATGTCCGGTCCTGCTGCCGTGAACAGTTCTCCTCCAATCTTGAACGCGCCAACCGCCGGTGCAATTTGCCGCGCCAGTTTCAATGCCTCTTCGATTCTGGGAACGTCCAGCGCCGCGATGATTGGATTCTGCATGTCGCCAATATCGAAATCTGCGGCGCGGAACTAAAGCGCAAAATGCGCTCGGACGCGATACTTTGACGGACTGGCGGCGGCGGACTTGACCCGGGGCTTCCGTCGTGAGAGTAATTCATCCATGACTTTGAACAAAGCGGGTTGGGTCACATCGTTCATGTTGGGGATTGCATTGGCATTTCATCCAACCTTGACGCACGGCGTAACGATTCGTGATGACCAGCCGGACAGCGGTTATCTGAATCTGGCGTCGCAGCCGGAATACAGTTCGGTGGGATTGTTCGTCAACGATTGGGGCTACACCGGGTCCGCGACGCTCATCGCGCCAGACTGGATTCTGACGGCAGGACATAATCTCGCAGCGGCCAGTTCAGGGACGTTCACGGTCAATGGAACTTCGTACGGATCGTCGCAATTCATTTACCATCCCAATTTTCAATACGGCAACTGGTTCGCCGGTTACGACGTGGCATTGGTGCAACTGGCCACTCCCGTCCTGGATGTGTCTCCGGCAGCCCTTTACACGGGGTCGAGCGAAATCGGCGAGGTGGGCACGTTCGTCGGTTACGGATTCACGGGCACGGGACTGACCGGTTACTCGGTCCTCGACAATCTCAAGCGTGCTTTCCAGAACGTCATTGACGGCAACTTCGGTAATCCATCGCTCGTTTTGGGCGCGGATTTCGACAATCCTCACACGACGGCCGACAACGGTTTCGGCAGTCCCGTGCCGCTGACGCTCGAAGGTTGCGTGGCCAACGGCGACAGCGGAGGCGGTGTGTTCATCACGTTCGGCCAACAAACCTATCTGGCGGGAGTCATCTCGTTTGTCGCGAACGCAGATGGCACCCCGAACGCAGATTACGGCGACGCGAGCGGCTTTGGCAGGGTCTCGACTCTTACGCCGTGGATACTGAGCGTCGTTCCCGAACCCTCCTCGTTCACATTGCTTGCGGGAGCGGGCGTCGCATTGCTGATGCAACAAAGATTCCGGCGTGCCAGCGGTGGCCGTCCCGACCGGCGTTGAACCGTCTCACTCGTGCCGACATTCCGGGGCAACGTCGCCGACGAAGTCATCCGGCGGAGGGTTGAACCATTTGGATTTGGCCAGCGCGAACCACGTTCCCACTGCGAAGAGAAGGAAACTGCCCACGACAGCCAGCACTCCGGGAGGCGTGGTCTTCGCCTTGTCGAAGCAGAATCCAGCGGGAATGGAAATCAAAACCACCGCCGCCGCCATCAGGATGACCTTTGGCGGCCAGACGTTTCGCAACAGCGCCACCACGCCGTAGCCGATGAGCAGCGCGACGGCGGTTGTCGCCGGGGCAACAATTGAAAACGGAGCGTGCGCGTGCGCCCACCACACCGAATGTGACACCCAGCAGCACGCGAGCAGCAACCGCGTCGTTTTTGCGCCGACAATTTTGCGATCTCTCCAAACGGCACTGTGCATCAAGGCGAACCCGAAACCCACCTGCGCGGCGATGGCATCACCGGCTTCTGAATCCCGAAGCCAGAACGCCGTGGCCACCGCCGCACAAATCGCCGCCGGCAGGCCCAGTTTTGGATTTCTGGAAAACAACGCCGCAAGAACAAGCCAGCCCGCCGCGCAAATCACCGTCCACGTCACCACGTTGAATTCCAAGATTCCGACCAGCCAGAAATCCTTGTGACACTCCGCAATCACTCCCGCCAGGGACAGCAGCCCAAGGTGAAGTGACAGCCGATTGAACCGGTTGCGAAGATGCAACACCGCGTAAGCGACGACATTGACTCCCATGAGATACAAGCCCCACTCGCTGCCGCCCGGCCACGCAACAGGCAGCGCGACAGCCACGGGCAGCAACAGGAAGAACGAACGCCATTTCGATGCGTGGACATGCGGATACACCGTCAGCCTCGTTACCAGCAACCAGGCCATCACCCACGCCGCGGGCGCGAAAAACGCCGCCTGAAACGGAGTCTTGTACACGTATTGGATGCTGTAAAAATGAACCGCCGTGGCGATGATCCACAGGCAATGGATCAGCAACGGCAACCAGTCCTTCTGAGACGCGAGCCGACCCTCCGTCCTGCCCATGGGCAGAAACACAGCCAGCATCGCCAGCGCCGGAAGAATCCCCGTCATCACAAACCGCAGCGTCGCCTCCTGAACATCGAGCGTCATGGCCGCGTTTCCGGTTTCCTGCATTGACTTGAACATCAACGGCAACACGCCGTTGACCGCGGCCATGATCGCTCCAAAACACAACAACATCGGGGGCAGGTTCAGGTCCGGATGAAACTTCTTGAGCAACGAAAAATTGACGGCGGCCAGAAAGATTGTCATTCCGCAGATCAAATGGGCCGTTCCCTCGCTCAATGAAACCGCCTGGCTGACGAGAATGAAGGGAACGAACACCAGCGCGCACTCCAGCACCACCAACAGCGTCGAGTCGTACCAAATCCTGCGCCACGCCAGGAACAGGGCCGTGACCGTGAGAAGGATTCCGTAGCATTGAAGCGCGCCAAAGTTGAAGATCAACTGTCCGATCTCGCGGTCGGAAAAACGCGGGTCCTCCGAGACTCGATAAATGCCGTAGAGCAGCAAGGCGGCGCTGATGATGTAAAACGGATTCCCGACCAGCACCTGCCTCAACCAATGACCGGCGGGTTTCGCGGAAGCGGGCGACCAGACAGGACCGGTGTTCTCAGTCTCGCAGTTCATGGGAGTCCTTTCCTTGAGGTCCAATGACACGGATCTTGACCGGGAAGAAAACCGGCGCGTGAGGAAAACGCAAAACGAGTGAACGCGACAGTGTCGGCTTCGAGAATTCCAGGCGTATTCTGCGCGTGCGACGCTTTCCGCAACCCACGGAAACAGCCCTTTTTATCGGAGCAGTCTGCCGATTTGAAGATTTGACGGTGCTTTGCATAACCATTGTTTCTTTCACCGCGTCAGAACCTGTTTTGATACTTAGCATCAAAAGGGCCAACGGTTTTGAGCCTGGGCCGCATCGCTCATTCTTCATTCTTCCTTCCCGGTCCAATTTTCCATAGCCTGCCGCCATGAGAGTGACCCGTTACACGGACGCGGATTTTGCGCCCCGGTTGAAAACCATCACTGCGCCCTCGAGCCTGTTCGATCCCGTCATCGAACAACGAACCCGCGCCATTCTCGAGGCCGTTCAAGAGCGCGGCGATGAAGCGTTGCTCGAACTGACGGAACGTTTCGACGCCGCGAAACTCAACGCCGACCAGCTTCCGTTGACGCAGGCCGAACACATGGCGGCGTCACTCAAGGCCGATGAATCATTTCGCCGCGCAGTCGCGGAAGCGGAGGCGAACATCGCGGCGTTCGCAAAAAAATCGCGACGCCGGAACTGGTCCATGAAGAATTCGCACGGTGCGGAAGTGGGCGAAAAGTTTGATCCGTTTCAGCGCGTCGGCATCTACATTCCGGGCGGCACCGCCCCGCTGGTTTCCACCGCGCTCATGACCATCACGCTGGCAAAGGTCGCGGGCTGCAAGGAAATCGTCGTCTGCACGCCGTGCGGCAGGGACGGCGCGATCAATCCGGCCTTGCTGTTCGCGGCGAGGGCGGCGGGTGCTACCGAGATTTATCGCGTGGGCGGAGCGCAGGCGATTGCGGCGATGGCTTACGGCACAGAGACCATCCGCCGCGTTCAAAAGATTTTCGGCCCTGGCAACGCCTACGTGGTCACGGCCAAACGGCTGCTCGTCGGTCACGTGGCCATTGACCTATTGCCCGGCCCCAGCGAAGTGCTGGTGCTGGCGGATGACACGGCCAATCCCAAGTTTGCAGCCGCCGATCTTCTGGCCCAGGCCGAACACGGTTCGGGCCATGAACGCGTCTGGCTGGTGACGACTTCCGCCAAACTGTTGAAAGCCGTGGAAAAAGAGATCACGCGCCAGTTGCCCAAACTGGCCCGTCGCGACTACATCCAACGCGCGCTGGACAACAACAGTTGGCTCATTCAGGTCAAATCAATGGAGGATGCCGTTGCGCTGGTGAACCAGCTCGCGCCGGAGCATTGCGAGGTGATGATGCGCAACCCTCGCAAAGTCTCCGAGGGCATTCTCACGGCCGGCGCAATCTTCCTGGGCAGTCAATCGCCCACGGTGCTGGGCGATTACGTCGCCGGCCCCAGCCACACATTGCCGACCGGCGGCGCAGGCGCGTCCTTCGCGGGCCTGACCGTGGATCAATTTCAACGCCGCACCAGCGTGGTGGAATACAATCGCGC
>DAOLDN010000034.1:7908-14081 GCA_035327385.1 Verrucomicrobiota bacterium
CCGTGGATCAATTTCAACGCCGCACCAGCGTGGTGGAATACAATCGCGCCTCGCTCAAGAGAGCATTGTCTGCCGTCAGAAAATTCTCCGAACTGGAAGGGCTGAGAGCTCATGGAACGTCGGCTGAAATGAGACAGTAGTTCTTTCCGCCCCGGAAACCGGACCGTCATTGAAGATTGAAAGTCGGATTCAATCCTTTCCCGATGTTCCTCCACCCGGCAATTTTGAACGCTTTCCCACCCGCGATGTCCATTGGTTGAACGGAGCAGCCGGGAAGCAGTTCTTGCCCGATGCCGTTTTCCGGCGCATTTCCAGCCGGGAAACGAATCCACAATTTGCAACTTATATGAATACAGGAATCGGTTTCGTCAGTCTGGTGAATCGCAACAGGGTCGCAGCGCTTGTCGTAGCGGCGGGCATCGTTTGCGTCTCCATGGGATCAGCCGCAGGCGCGGACGCGCCGCCGAAGATCAACGTGTCCGACCGTCCCATTGACCGCGATGCAAAACTGCCCGCCAGTTTCGCGCCCATTGTCAAGAAGGTGGCCCCAAGCGTCGTGAACATTTACTCGACGCGGAAGGTTTCAGTGCAGCGTTTCTGGCATCCCTTCATGGATGATCCGACGTTCCGCAGGTTCTTCGGCGACGAGAATGATAATTCGCGCTCGCGACAGAGTCGTTCGCGCAAACTGGAGAGTCTGGGTTCTGGCGTCATTGTCTCGGACGACGGTTACATTCTGTCCAACGCCCATGTCGTGGATGGCGCTGACGAAATCAAGGTGGCGTTGCCTAATGACAAAACGGAATACACGGCCGTTTTGGTCGGAGCAGACCCGCAAACGGACATTGCTGTGCTCAAGATCGAGGCCAGGAAGCTCACGCCCATCACGTTTGCCGACAGTGACAAGCTCGAAGTGGGCGACATTGCGCTGGCAATCGGAAATCCGTTCAACGTCGGTCAGACCGTGACCAAGGGCATGATCAGCGCGCTGGGCCGCGGGGGACTTGGGTTGGTGGACTATGAGGATTTCATCCAGACGGACGCGCCGATAAACCCCGGAAACTCGGGCGGAGCGCTTGTGGATATCGAAGGCCGGCTTGTGGGCATCAATCAATCCATCGCCAGCCGCACCGGTGGCAATGATGGGATTGGCTTTGCGGTGCCCGCCAACATTGCGCGCAACGTGATGCTCAACCTCGTAACAGACGGCTCTCTGTCGCGCGGTTATCTGGGCGTGAACATCCAGCCCGTGACGCCGGACCTGGCCGCAGCGTTCAATCTGCCCAATCAAGGCGGCGTATTGATCGGAGGCGTGCAACCCAACACTCCCGCCGCCGACGCCGGCATCCAACCGGGTGACGTCATCGTGGCGTTCAACGGAAAGAATGTCGCCGACCCGCGTCAGTTGAGGGTGTTTGTTTCTCAGACCGCACCCGGGTCAAAAGCGCCGGTTAAATTCATCCGCGACGGCAAGGAAAAGACCGTCAATGTCACAGTGGCTGTCCTGCCCGGACAGTTCAACATGGCCACGAGAAGAACAAATGAACGCGTGCCGGAGGTTGCCGCCAAAATCCTGGAAGGAATCGCACTGGCGGACGCGGACAGCAACACGCGCAAACAGTTTGAGATTCCGCCGGACGTCAACGGGGCCGTCGTAGTCGGCATTGCGCCCGATTCACCCGCAAGCGAGTCAGATCTCAAACCCGGCGATGTGATCATCGAAATCAATCATCAGCCCGTGGCAGGCAGGGTGGAAATGATGTCGGCCATCGGCAAATCAAAAAGCGAAC
The DNA here is from genome assembly GCA_035327385.1 of Verrucomicrobiota bacterium. GTDB lineage: Bacteria > Verrucomicrobiota > Verrucomicrobiia > Limisphaerales > JADLHS01 > DAOLDN01. The sequence goes on from DAOLDN010000034.1 coordinate 9,699, forward strand.
AACTGCTCCTTCGAGTCTGGAGCAACACGGGCGGAATGAACGGCACGCGGTTTGTCGTATTGAAGCCGGAAACGACGAAATGAAATTCGATCAGGCGAAAAGCCCGGTCTTTTTCAGCGCCACTGCGTCAATCAAACCCTGGTCCGTCAATTTCAATTCGGGAATCGGTGAGAGGCTGAGAAAGGACAATGTCATGAACGGCGCGCTCAACTTGCAGCCCATCGCGCGCGCGGCGGCGTTCAGTTGGTTGATGCGTTTCATCACTTCTCTCAGCGGCCTGTCGGACACCAGTCCCGCGACGGGCAGGCCCAGTTCGGCCTTCACGCGCCCGTTGACCACAGCCACCTGACCGCCCTGCAACCGTTCCAGTTCCCGGATGACGCACAGTATGTCCTCGTCGTTTGTGCCGGCGACGACGACATTGTGGGCGTCGTGGGCAACGGTGGAACCTATCGCGCCCGATTTGAGATTGAAGCCGCGAACAAAACCCACGCCGACGTTGCCCGTGGCACGATGCCTCTCGACGACGACGAGTTTCAAAATGTCGCGCCGCACGTCTGGAACAATCCGCCCGTTTTCCATCTTTGGCGCTGCAATGACCTGGCGCGTCACGATCTGATCCGGGACAATTTCGATGATTTTGACCCGCTTGCCGGTTGTCGCCTTCACCATCAGATCGCCCGGACTGTAACGCAGGTTCATCGTGCTGCGCGGCAATGGAACAGCAGCCGGAGACTTTGCCAGAAACTTTCCGTCCTCGGCCACGAGCCGGCCCTTTTTGTAAGTCTGCCGGACGCGGAAGTTTTTCAGACTGTCGAAGACGATGAAGTCCGCCCAATAGCGCGGCGCGATGGCTCCGAGATTGTGAAGCCGGTAATGACGTGCCGTGTTGATCGTGGCGATTTGCAGGGCCGTGACGGGCGAAAGACCGAGCTTGATGCTTTTGCGGATGCAATGGTCAATGTGCCCTTCCTGCACCAGATCGCCCGCAAGCTTGTCGTCCGTGGCGAAGGAACAATTGGCGGCGTTGTGGGAATTGATGAGCGGCAGCAGGTGCGCCAGGTTTCGTTCCGTGCTTCCCTCGCGCAACAGGATGTGCATGCCCAGCCGTAATTTATCGCGGGCCTCAGGCACTTCTGTGGATTCGTGGTCGGAGCGGACGCCAGCCAGTGCGTAAGCGTTGAGGTTTTTCCCCCGCAACCCCGGTGCGTGGCCGTCAATGCACTTGCCCTTCTCCTTGCCGACCTGAATTTTCGCCAGCTCGTTTTTGTCGCCAAGGAAAACACCCGGAAAATTCATCAGTTCTGCAACGCCGGCAATGCGGTCGTCTGCAATCATCAATCTCAGATCATCCGCCGTGAGACGCGCGCCTGCCGTTTCCAGATGCGTGGCGGGAACGCAACTGGGCAGCATGATGAAGAAGTCAATGGGAAGATTGCGCGTGGATTCGAGCACGTATCGGATCCCGTCCAAACCAAGCACATTGGCATATTCATGTGGATCAATGACCATTGCCCCGGTGCCATGCGGCACAACGGCCCGCGCAAACTCGGGTGCGGTGAGCATCGAGCTTTCCACGTGGAAATGCCCGTCAATCAGACTGGGTGCAAGATACGCTCCCTTGAGGTTGATGACCTTCCTGGCCTTGTAGTCGCCAAATCCGATGACACGACCGTCGTCAACGGCAACGTTGGCCGGATGAATCTCGCCACTCAGAACATTGACGAGCTTTGCGTTCTTGAAGAGCAGTTCCGCCGGCTGTTCGCCGCGCGCGATGCTGAGTTTTTGCTGGACGTTGCGCATAAGTGTCCTCCGACGAACCAACTGTAGCCGTGTCATCGCCGTTTTCGAGAACAAAACCTCCAAAACAGCGGCTTGCGCCAGATAACGCGGACGGCTACTGTGGGCGCGGCTTGTCCGGTGGTGTAACGGTAGCACAAGGCCCTTTGGAGGCTTTTGTCATGGTTCGAATCCATGCCGGACAGCCAACCCTTCTTTAAGTCAGTTCCCATCACATCTGCGACCCGGATTTGTCGTCAGTCGGGATTTGCCAAAGCGCGGTTCAAAATCCGGTTTGGCCGCCGCCTAAAAAAAGATTTTCCGAAACCTTGACCGTAGCCGGGATGTCTGCTGTAGTTGTTGCATTCCAACTGGCAACCCGGTCAGAATTCAGTTGTAAATGTGAAATATACGCGCTAATAACGGCTTCACGTTCGTGTCGTCACTTCCACCATTGTTCAGACTCAAAACCATGAAACCATCCGTATTCTCTCTGGTGCGATGCCTTTCGGCTATCGCGGTTATTTTTGTTTCAACCCAAACCAATTCCTCTCAAACCATCTGGAACGGAACGGCAGGCGATGGATTATGGAATTCAAGTGGTAATTGGGACAGCGGTGTCCCTGCGGAAGGTGTCGATGCGATTATCGGAACCGGGTTCGCCGTCAACTACAACGCCGTGATGGCTGCAACGAGCTTCAACTCATTGAATCTGGACGGCAGTCTTAATCTCAACGCGGGCGGCTGGGTAGTCGGAGGGGCGGGCAACGGGATTGTTAACGTCTTCGGTGCGACAGGAAGCCTCTCGGTCAACAGTGGCGGGGTCGCGACAATTACTGCTGGCGGCCTGAACGTTCAGACGAACGCGTCGGTCGCAGTTTTCCCCGGGGGTTCTCTGACCGTGGGAGGTGCGGTGCGGCTTGGTAATTCTGGCGGCGGTTCTCCCGGAAGTTTCATGACGAATTACGGCGGCACGGTCAGCTTTGGCAGCTTGACCATCAACCCCGGCAACGCTGCAAGCACCAGTCAAACTGCTCCTGCATGGCGATTCGTGATCCTGGGCGGAGTAAACGATCTTGGCGCGGTGACGGTTCAGCGCAGTCCATCCGCAAGCGGCGGCTATAACAACGTTCCTCTGGGATCGGAAGGTTTGGTCATCAGCAATGGCATTGTGCGCATGACGAGTCTCGACGTTGGAGGAGCTGCAGGGAATTCCTGGTTGAGCACTCTTGTTGCCGGAGGCTCGGTGACGAATACGGGAGCTTTTACGGTCCGGGCCATTACTGCCGGTCGTGCATCCCGTTTCTTTCAAAACGGTGGTTTGTTTAATTCCACCGGTGGCGGTGCAGTTCACCTTCGAGGCCATACGGCGAACAATTCTCTTGTCTGGTATTTCGTCAACGGAGGTACAAACCTTGTGGACGGATTTGTTGTGACCGACCCGGGAGATACTGCGGGGACAGTTGTTCTCAGCAATTCGGCGAAGATTTACATTGGCAACTCAGGCATCACGATGGGTGGTGGCAATTTGTCTGCCAATGGAACAAATGTGATCCTCACCAGCAGCGGAACCTTTGGAGCCCTGGAAGACTGGACAGGAACTGTTCCAATCACGCTGGCTGGCGGTACGTTTGACGCTGCCGCTTTGGACGGAACCCCGCGCAACATAACACTTCAAGGCGTCCTCAGAGGCCCGTCCGGATTCACCAAGACCGGTGGCGGTGTGCTAACTCTCGATGCAGCCAATACGTATACGGGCGATACGCTGATCAACGCAGGAACACTGGCGCTCGGCCTGAATGGCTCCATCTCCAACAGCGCAAATACAATCGTCGGCAGCAACACCGTCTTTGACGTTACGGCTGTGAGCGGAGGATTTGTCGTAAACGATGCACGCACCCTTGGCGGCTTCGGCGTTGTGACCGGTGATGTCAGCGTGGCATCCGGCGGACGCATCAGTCCCGGTGCCAGCATCGGCAAGCTGACTCTGGCCGACAATCTGACCGTTTCGGGCAGCGCACGCATCCTGCTTGAATTGTCCAGCTTCCCCGCAGTCGCAGCCAGCAACGATCTCTTGGTGGTGAGCAAGGACCTGAACGCCAGCGGCCTGAACACCATTGAAATCAGTGGCCCGGTCACAGTCGGTGGCGTCTATCCGCTGATTCAATACGGCCAGAACTTCAACGGGACAGTTGGCAACTTTGAAATCATCGGGCCGGATGGAGTGCTTTCGAACAGCGTTGCCAACAAGACCATTTATCTCATCGCCCAGTCGCAGGTGCGTCCCGCCGCCAATGTGGCCTGGTCTGGCAGAACATCCGTCACTGGCGAAGACGTCTGGAACACACAGGGCGTCACGAACTGGGTCGTGGAAAGCACCACTCAACGTGTCACTTTTGTTCCCGGTGATTCTGCGTTCTTCCTCAGCAACAGCCCTGCCATTCGCACCAATGTGACTTTGGCGGATACCGTCGAGCCTGCGGCGGTCACGGTGGACTCTGCCGCCAGTTACACACTTTCGGGCAGTGGTCGTATCAGCGGCACGGGCGACCTCACCAAGGCCAACACCGGCAAATTGACGATGCTCACAACCAACCTTTACAC
>DAOLDN010000035.1:0-14071 GCA_035327385.1 Verrucomicrobiota bacterium
CACGGTGCGTTCGGCGATTGACCTGCCCTCGTTCGACAATTCCGCCATGGACGGTTACGCAGTCCGCAGCGCGGACACGCGAGGGGCGTCACTGGAAACCCCGGTGCGGCTGGGTCAATGCGCGAAAATTCCCGCGGGCGGCGCGTTTTCCGGAGAATTGAAGCCCGGCGATTGTGCGCGGCTGTTCACCGGTTCGCCCATGCCGTCCGGAGCAGACGCGGTGGTGATGCAGGAGGACACAAGGGTTGAACCCTCGACGCCGGAGATTGTTCACGTTTTGGACGTCGTCAAGCCGTTTGAGAACGTTCGATTGCAGGGCAGCGACGTGAAACGCGGGACGGTCATCGCCGCGGAAGGTCAACGGCTGACGACCACAGGCCTGGCATTGCTCGCGGCCACGGGCGTCGGCAGCGTAAGTGTCGGAAGGCAGCCGGTGACGGGTCTGCTGGCGACTGGTTCGGAACTGCGCGAGGCAGCCGCGACGTTGGTGGCTGGAGAAATCTACGAGAGCAATCGTGTTGTCCTATCGTCGCTCATAAAACAATCGGGTGCGCAGCCGCGCGTTTATCCGCTCGTGCCGGACACATCGTCCGACACCCGCCGCTCGCTGGAACAGGCGTTCGCCGAGTGCGACATCGTGGTGACATGTGGCGGCGTTTCGGTGGGCGAATTCGATTTCGTGAAGACAGCGTTTGAAGCAATCGGCGGGCGACTGGACTTCTGGAAGGTTTCCATGCGTCCGGGCAAGCCGTTTGTTTTCGGCAGGCTGGGGGAAACATTCCTGTTCGGATTGCCGGGCAATCCTGTTTCGGCGTTTGTCACGTTTCTGTTGCTGGCACGTCCCGCCCTGCTCCACTGGCAGGGTGCGACGGACAATTCGCTGCCGTCCGCTCCGGGCGTGCTGACCGAGACTTTGACCAATCCGGGGGACCGCCGACATTTTGCCCGGGTGCGAATGGATGTTTCGGGCCGCGTGAGGCTGGCGGGATTACAGGTTTCGCACGCACTGGGTTCCCTGGCTGTCGCCAACGGGCTTGTGGACGTACCGCCGCGTTGTGAGATGACAGAAGGAACGACGGTAAAAGTACTGCGATGGGACTGAGGCTTTGCGCCGCAGTCACATTTTTCGTTTGGGCATCGAGAACACCGGTTGAGGCATGTCAAAACGCCGGTCTTCGACAGGCGGCGGTGCGGGCGAAAGGCTCGGATACCCTGCCGGCAATGACGGGTCCTGAACTCCCGGCAAGCCGGTTGGCAGGCCGGATGCCGACGGCATGGGGCTGAACGCCGACGACGCGGATGCGGGACTTGAAACCTGCGGCACACCAAATCCCGGCGCGGATCGCGATGAAGGAAACTGCCACGGGTCGGATGAATTATACCAACTGCCCGCGCCGGGCAGAGGAGACGGAGAGTCGCTGCCGGTGATGGCGAAATTGGAGTCCAGCATGCGCTTGAACTGCTCGGCTCGCGCTTCTTTCAACCGAAGCCGTTCCTCCTCGGCCTTGAGATCCGTTTTCCCCGGTCGCATTCCTCCACCGCCGAGAGGATAAATGAAATCGCGGTCAATCTGATCGAAGGCCGCCACCGAAGCGGGCTGATGGAATTGCGAATCACCCAATCCACGCGATGAGGACCAGAGGTTTTCAAATCGGTAGGATTGGGTGCCGAACTCATCCTCCCGGTCCGGATTGTTCTCACTCTCTGAACTTGAGGTGTCAGTTTGGCCGCGCTCGCGTTCGGCGAGCCGATGGTAAAAACGGGCAAGCGGGGAAAGTTCCATCTCTTCGGACTTCTCAGGGTCGTGTTCCCGAAGCTTGAAAATATCCTCGGCAGTAAGGCCGAATTCAGCCTCGTTCGGCTCCAAGAAGACCCACTCCTTCTGACGATGCATCAGTTCCATGACTTTCTGACGATTGATCATCGGCTGCGTGTAGCGTGGCGGCGACATGGACGGCGGCGCGAAACTTTCGGACGGACGAAATCCATCCGGTCTCCTGATCTTCAACGCTTCGCTCAGGTCGAGCTTTCGGTTTTCGTCCGCCATGCTTTTCTCGATGGCCGAGTTCGGTGCATTGGAAAACAACGAAGGAATGTCCAGGGTCAGCGGCCATTCGTTCGTTTGCGAATAAGCACGTTCACAGCATCCCGCCAGAACGGCGAACACCGTCGTCAGCCATACGCCACGTTTTAATCTCTCCACCAGCATGACAAGCAAATCAGCGTAACGGCGGACACCTCGTTCGTCAAAGTTCAATCCGCTCCGATTTTGGTTTCAGTCTTCGGTTTCCGTGCCGGAATTAGAACGGCCCGCGTGCCTGCACACTCCCCGCCGGGTCGATTGAACGAAATCCACCAGCGTTTTGACAGCGCCGCCGCCAAACCGTTCGCGCGCCGCCGCCACGGCATCCGCCATCTTCAGGCCGCTGCGAAACAGCAGCTTGTAGGCGCTTTTCAACTCCAATCGCTGACAGGTATCCAGTCCCGCCCGACGCAACCCGATGATGTTCAGTCCGCAAATCCTGTTGTTACCACTGGCGATTGTGAACGGCGGCAGATCCTTGCTGATGCCCGAACCGCCCTGCATCAACGCCAGCGTTCCCACACGAGCGAATTGATGCAGCATGCAACTGCCCGAAATGAACACCTTGTCCTCCACCACAACGTGCCCTCCCAACATCGCCCCGTTGGCGATGATGACGTGATTGCCCAGCCGGCAATTATGCGCCACATGACAGTTGGCCATCAGATAATTGTTCGACCCGATCTCCGTTTCCCCTTCCGCCGTGGTGGAACGATGGATTGTGACGTGCTCGCGGAACACGTTGTCGTCCCCGATGCGCAACCGGGTCGGTTCATCCTTGTATTTCAAATCCTGCGGTGCGTCACCAATGACGCAGCCGGCGTGAAAACGATTCCGCTCGCCAATGGTGCTTTGACCGGTCAGGTAAACGTACGGCCCGACGACACAACCCGCTCCCATCACGACTCCCTCGTCTATTACCGCATACGGGCCGACGCAGACCGTGGAGTGCAGTTTCGCGCGGGGATGAACAATGGCTGTCGGATGAATCATGCCCGGTCAGCAGAACACATTTGGCCGGGATTGAAAACCGGAAACATGAAGCCCCACTGGCGCCGCCCACGACGACGACAGTCGCATCAGGCGTAGAAATAACCCAGCTCCCGCAACGAGGCGTAGTCCTTGGGCCGCTCCGGCGTCGCGCGACCAATGATGACGTGATCCACAAGGTCAATCTTGAGCAGATTTCCGGCGCGAATGAGGTCGCGCGTCACCTTGATGTCCGCTTCGCTGGGCGTTGGGTCGCCACTAGGATGATTGTGAACCAGCACAATCGCCGAGGCGTTGGCGGTGATGGCGTGTTTGAACACCTCCCTTGGATGCACCAGCAATGTGTCCAGCGTGCCGTCGGAAATGGTTTCCATGCGGATGAGTTTTCGACGCGTGTTGAGCAGCAGCACCTGGAGCGTTTCCACGTCCTTCAGCCGGTTCTCCTCGCGCAGCAACGCAACGACCGCCTGAGGATTGTCGAGCACCGGGGATTCGCGACGCAATTGGGCCGCCATGCGCTGGGCCAGCGTGAATGCCGCCTTGAGGGCGATTGCCTTGTCACGTCCCACGCCCTTGACCTGTTGCAAGGCGTCGAGATCAGCCCTCGCCAGTTCCTCCAGTGATGAACCGAATTTTTTGAGCAACTGTCGCGCGACTTCGATGGCGGAAATGCCCTTCAAGCCGGTGCGCAGCATGATGGCGATGAGTTCTTCGTCCTTGAGATTTTGAGCGCCGTGTTCGGCAAGACGCTCGCGGGGCCGTTCGTGGGACGGCATGTCCTTGATGAGATAACCGGCGGGCATGGCAAATGTTTAGCCCGTCACCGTCCAAAAGGGAACTGGAAACTGTTCTCCGCAGGCCGGAACATTGCCAATTCACACCGCTTTGCGATGACGCCAGCGGTCAATGGCCACGGCCACGATGATGATGCCGCCGATGACCATTTCCTGAACCCACTTCGGCCAGCCCATTTGCTGGCCGCCCATGTAGAGAATTGTGATCAACAGCGCGCCGATGACCGTGCCGAGAATCGAACCTTCTCCGCCGCTGAAACTCGCCCCGCCAATGATCACGGCGGCAATCACAAACAGTTCGTACATTACCGCCGTCGTCGGCTGACCGATGCCGCCGATGTAGGAAAACTGCATCAGCCCCGCCACGCCGCAGAAGAATCCGCCGGCCATGTAAACGAACAACTTCGTCCGCCCCACCGGCACGCCACACAAGCGCGCCGTTTCCTCATTGGACCCGACCGCAAAGATGTGCCGCCCAAGCCTTGTGTAACGAAGGATGAAGGAGGCCACGATGACGCCGAAAATCAATATCCAGACGCCCGTCGGCAGCACATGCCAGCTTCGTGTGGGGCTCGACAAGGTCGGGTCCATGATGTTGTTGATCCACGTTTCCTCCGGCGGATAAATGTCGCGCTTCTTGGCGATGCCCTTGGCCAGGCCGCGGATCATTCCCATCGTGCCCAGGGTCACGATGAATGGCACAAGACGCAGTCCGACCACCATCGCCCCGTTGGCAAGACCTCCGAGCGTTGAAATCAGGACTCCGGCGCAAACCGCAAGGATGGGAGTCAGCTTCGGATACATCGCCATCATCGCCTGCGCCTGGCCGTCCGCGCCGGGCACGGTCAGGTTCATCACCCACGCCACCGTCACCACCGACAACGCGATGAGCGAACCCGCCGACAGGTCAATCCCTGCCGCGATGATGATCAGCGTCATGCCCAATCCGGCCGTGCCATAAACCGCGGACTGGCGCAGAATGTTCTCCAGATTCCGCAGCGAATAGAACTTGCCGTCCTCCACCATCACGGCGAAGAAAGCGAAGACAATCATCAGCGCCAGAAAGCGACCGAGGATGTTGCCCCAGCCGGAACTGAGGGAAAACTTGTTTCCTATTGTTGAGTTTTCTGATGATACACTCATTCAAAGCTCCAAATTCCAAGCTCCAAGCTCCAGAGAAGCACCAGTCTCCAAACACCAACACCATCGCGCCACGTTTTGTGAGTTTGGCGCTTGGTGCTCCTCTGGATGTTGGCTGTTGGTGCTTGGATGTTTCTCATGATTCTTCCTGTCCGATCGCCGCCTTGAGCAGCGAATGTTCGTCCCACTGCGCCCGGTCGCGTGTCTCGCTCAATTTGCCGCGCGACATCACCGCGATACGGTCGCACGTGCCCAGCAGTTCCGGGATGTAACTACTGATCATCAATACCGCCTTGCCGCGCGCCGCCAGTTCGTCAATCAACTGGTAGATCTGCGCCTTCGAACCGACATCAATGCCCCGCGTCGGTTCGTCCAGCAATAGCACGTCCACGTCCGCATGAAGGAGGCGCGCGATGGCGACTTTCTGCTGATTGCCGGGACAATCCGCTGATGCGCTGCGCCGGGCCCTGACACTTGATCGGGATCTTCGCAATCCACGGCTTGCACGCCTCGCGCTGACGCGAAGGAACTACCAAGCCGAACGGCCCCAGTCCGCCCAGTCGCGACAACGTGAGATTGTCCGCGATGCTGAGTCCCAGCGCCAGCCCTTCCGTCTTGCGGTCCTCGCTCACCAGCCCGACACGCTGCGTCCAGCGGCGTTGGGGTGTTGTCGCGCCTGAGAATTGTCCCACGCGAATCTCGCCGCGCACGACCCTGTTCAGACCGAAAATGACCCGCAACAACTCCGTGCGACCCGCGCCAACCAGTCCTGAGACGCCCAGCACCTCGCCACGACGCAATTGCAGCGACGCCGAACGCGGTTTGGAAACACCGCCGAGTTCCTTGATTTCGAGGATCACGTCGCCCGGCGTACGTCGCGAACGCGGATACAGATCGTCCACCTTGCGACCGACCATCAACGCGATGATGGCCTCGTTCGGCGTGCCTTTGGTGACGCCGTTGCCGACGGTTTCGCCATCGCGCAACACAGTGAACCGGTCGGAAATGGCCTGAACCTCTTCGAGAAAGTGCGAGATGTAGATGACCGAAATGTTCTTTGCCTTCAGTCTGCGGATGAGAGCGAAGAGTTTCTCGATGTCCTTGGCCGTGAGCGAACTGGTCGGTTCATCCAGCACCAGCACGCGACAATCCAGCGCCACGGCGCGGGCGATCTCCACCAGTTGTTGCTGGGCGATGGAGAGCTTGCGGATTTCAATCTCCGGGGAAACATGCGACAAACCAACTTCCGCCAGAGCCGTGCTGGCACGGCGCTTCATCTCCGGCCAGTTCATCAGCGGTCCGCGCGTCGGTTCGATGCCGAGCAGGATGTTTTCCATCACGGAGAGATGTGGCGCGAGCGCGAGTTCCTGATAGATCATCGCCACGCCGGATTTGCGGGCATGCAACGGATTGCCGGGAACGTAATCTGCACCGTCGAGGAACATTTTCCCCTCATCCGGAGGAATTGCGCCCGAGAGAATCTTCATCAACGTGGACTTGCCCGCGCCGTTCTCGCCGACCAGCGCCATGACTTCGCCGGGCGCGACCGTCAGGTCCACGCCAGCAAGCGCAATCGTCGCGCCGAAACTGCGGCGCACGCCGCGCATTTCGAGACGATGAGCCGTGTTCATGCGTGAGATTTTGGAGTGCGGAGACTCGTCTCCGCTTTGATTGCTATGCCGACCTGTCGGCAAAGCAGAACCGCGTTCGAGCGGTTTGCGTGAAACTGGACGCGGCCACAAGCTTGACGGCGACAAGTCGCCTGCGGAAAGCGATGACAAGTCACCGCACTCCAAAGCACAGCAATCCCAACGGTGTGTTCGATTCCAGCCAGCGCGATGGTCGCGCCAAAACTGCGGCGCAAACCGCGCATTTTGAGGAGGAAGTCTTTTTCCATGTCGAGAGCTAAGTTTTCTTATCGAGCAGTTGAAGGCACGCCTCAATCTTTGCCGTGACACCATCATCCCATCCGTAGCTGCTCATCTTCTTAATGGACCAATGAAACACCGGAATAAGATTACCCGACTTCGGATCGAACAATGCCGATTCCCAATACGGCCAATCAAGATACCAAACGAGACTCGGCCGTAACCGATACATGACGTGACCAATCGCGCTGCCTAACTCACAGCAAAGCACAATGTAATCGTTGCTGAAATCCTCGGGATTTGAGCGCTCGATCACCTCAGCAATTCGTCCGTCGTCGTAATGCTTGTCGAACGCATCAATCCAATTTAAATCGATTTCACCCGAAACTTTTAGGTAAGACTCCCAATCGCCGCGCGCTGCATCGAGCATCGTCTCGATCTGTTGCAACACTTTTTGCTGGCCTTCGTCTGATAATCCACTTGCCTGAGCTTGTGAAAGCCCAATCAAGGAATCGCTTTGGATCATGTCAGGTCTCGTCGCCTTGAACCCTTTTCGTTCGCGATCCTTATCGACATACCAACGGTCGAAATATCGGAGAAACAAGTCGTCACAATGTGGAATCGCAACCATTGGTATGATGTCAGAGGCCCACGAGCTTCCTCACCTCGGCATCATTCTCCAATTTCTCCTTCGTCACAAGAACCGTTCCGGTGTCCACCATCGCGGGGACTTTTTCCTTCTTCACAACTTTGTATAACGTCTCGACGGCGAGGTAGCCCATCTTCTCAGGATTCTGGGCAACGAGCGCGTCAATCTTGCCGGCCTGCAATTCGTCAACGAGCCGCTTTGACGTGTCAAAGCCTACGAATTTCACGTTCACCTGGATGCCGCCTTTGCGAAGGTCGTCGAGCGCGGAGGCGACGCCAATCGTGGAATACAGGTTTGCGGCGAAAATGCCGTCGAGTTCCAGCACGCGATTCTTGACGAATTTTTCAAGCGTGTTGGCGGCGGCTGTTTTGCAGCCTTCAATCGTGCCGGTGTCCGGATACGGATGGGCAACGACGTCAAAGCCCGCCGCCTTGGCGGTTTCAATAAAACCCGCCGCGCGCGCCTCGGTGCTGCCCGTGCCCTGCACGAATCTCATGCACATGACCTTTGCGCCTTTTTTGTCGCCAATGAGACGGACGAGTTCCTTGCCGCCGATGACGCCGCCCTGTTTGTTGTCCGTGGCAACAAAGCTGGAGTGCGCCGTGCCGTCCACACCGGAATCGAAGATGACAACGGGAATGCCAGCCGCAACGGCGTTCTCCACCTGCCGTTTCATCGCTCTCTGGTTCAACGGCGCGAGCGCGATTCCTTGAACTCCGAGGTTGACCATGTTTTCGATGATCTTGTTCTGCTCGGCGATCTCGGTTTCGGTGACGGTGCCCTCCCATTTCAGTGTGACACCGAGGTCTTTGGCGGCCTTCCGCGCGCCGTTGGCGACGGTTTCCCAGAATTCGCCGCCGGTGCTTTTTGGAATGGCCGCGAGCGTGACAGGCTTGCCGTCGGATGTTTGAGCCGTGGCCGTCAGTTGAAAGTCTTGCGTCGCGAGGATTGCGGCGGCCAGAAGTAAGGTCTTAATTTGCGTGGTCGTTGTCATGGATGTTGGATGGCGAAACACGAATACAATTCAATCACAGTTCAAAACCAATTCATGTTGTCCGGTTTGGTCATTGTCAGAATCTGAAACAATACGCCGTCGTTGACAACACTTCGTTGCGCGACCACGAACAAACCCTGCGTCAATACCCGCGCAACTCGGTGCTGCTGCGCTTTGGCAAACCGGGCGCGGGCGTGCGTTTGAGCACGAGGTATTCAATGCCGCGCTGCTCGCAAAACTCCCGTTTTCCACCCTTGTCGCCGTCTTCGTTCACGGCGTAGATGTCCGGCTTGATGCGCGCAATCTCCGGTTCGGCGTCCAGCCAGCCCTGACCGCTGGAAACCCACGCCTGTTTCACAAAACGCATCGCCCCGACCACGTAACGTCGCTCGTCCTCCGAGTGCATCGGATTGCGCGGGCCTTTGAGCATGCGCACGTTCGCGTCGTTGCCGACAACCACGTGCAGTTCGCCGTATCCGCTGACTTCCTCAAAGAACCTCACATGGCCCGAATGAAGCCAGTCGTAACAGCCGGTCACGACGACCTGCTTCGTTCCAGGCGCGACTGGAGACGGTTGATGCACTGGGAATCCGCGCAGGTCGCTTTCGCTGATTTCGCGCAGTTTGATGTCCTGCGATATTGCGCATTCACCCTCCATCGCGTTCGCATCCAGACCGACAACCCACACATCGGGCTTGAATCCCGTGACACGTTCCACCGATTTCAGCTCATCGGATCCGCGGATGCGTTTCACGTCAGTGACAAAACGGATGGCCCGAAGAAAATACTCGCGTTCTGTCTCCGTGAATTTGGGCTCATTCCCGATGGTTTCGAGCAGGAGGTTGTCGTTCCAAAGAAGCACGGTCAGTTGTCCGAGCTTTGCGGCTTCCTCCAGAAAGCGGATGTGCTTCGAGCGCATGTCATCGAAGCCTCCCGTGACGACGACTTGTTGCACGGCTTTGCTCACGCTTTTGCGGTGCGGACCTTTGCCTGGAACGCTCCGGGAACTGGCTCGTCTGAAACAACGAACAAATAACCGCCGCCGCAGCCCGAATACATTGCTCCGTAATAGTTTTGCTGGTAATGACGCATCAACCCCACAAGGTCCGCTGTGACCAGGGGATGGCGCACTGTCAACGGGAGAATCGTCTCCCAGCAGATCATGCACTCGTTGAACGATTTGCCCAACGCCTTCATGTCGTGGCAGCGGATGGCGTCGAAACAATCCTTGCCTGTCTGGCCCAGCTTCGAAATCCATTTGGGGGCGAGATTTTTCTCCGTGATGGGGCTGTATCCTTCGGGCCGCGAAGCCACTGGCAGGATGTGAATCGCGTTTTCCAGCCAGCACGCCGTGCGGGCGTCGTTGAGTGATTCGACGTGCGCCGGAAAGACTCCTCCGTGGATGTTAAAATCGTAATCCAGCCGCGAAATGCCCGGATAGACCAGTCCCGCCATGTCCTGAGAACCTGAAGGATTGGCCTTCAACCGGTTCTCCGCCTGATACAGTTCGCGCATGAGTCTGGCGGGGTCGCGCTTCGGCAGTTTCTTTTTCCAGATTTGCAGCGCCACCTCGCGCGTACTGCCGCAGATGCCGGAACGGTCCATGAACCGGAACTGTGGCTCGATGCATACCACGACCATCGAGCCGGGCGGCGTGGGGTTGATCTGCGAGACAAACGGCTGGTCAATCCAGCCACCCGCCAGCGCAAGACGATACGGAATCTGTCCGATGACGTCCGTGATGGAGGATTTTGATTTCTTTTTCACAATGCGCTCATTCAACCACACGATGGCCCTTCTTGCGGGCGTCGTATTGTTGTTTGATCCACTTGTAGGTGATGGCCAGGCCTTTGTCAAAGGGCGTGGACGGTTCCCACTTGAGCATTTTTTTGATGAACGTGTTGTCGCTGTTGCGGCCCGCCACACCGCGTGGCGCGTTCAGGTCGTAATGCCGCTTCAATTTCACGCCGGCGATCTTTTCCACCTTGCTCACGAGGTCGTTGATGGAAATCAATTCGCTCGAACCGAGGTTCACCGGCGTCGCGATAAGTTCGTCGCTGTGCATTATCAGGTCAATGCCCTTCACGCAGTCGTCAATATACATGAAACTGCGCGTCTGATGGCCGTCGCCCCAGATGGTGATCTCCTTTTTGCCGGTGTCAATCGCCTCGATGGTCTTGCGGCAGATGGCGGCAGGGGCTTTTTCGCGTCCGCCGTCCCACGTGCCGTGCGGGCCATAGACGTTGTGGAAACGGGCGATGGCGGTCTTCATCCCGCGTTCGTGCCAGTATTCCTCGCAGAACATTTCCGAAACCAGCTTCTCCCAGCCATAGCCGCGTTCGGCCATTGCCGGATACGCATCGGACTCCTTCAACGCGCGGACCTTGGGGTCCTGTTGCAGCAACGTGTTGTAGGCGCAGGCGGACGATGAAAAGAAATAACGCCGGGCTCCCGCCTGATACGCCGCCTCGATCATGTGTGTGTTGATAAGCACGCTGCGGAGACATTCGACGCGGAATCGTTCGATGAATCCCATGCCGCCCATGTCCGCCGCAAGATTATAGACCTCCACGGCGTCTTCGCAGGCGCGCTTGCAGTTGTCCTCGAAGCTGACGTCCAGGCAGAGATTTTCGACGCCGGGCACGCGCAGGTACCATTCGTATAGCGGCTTCTTGTCCACGGCCCGGATACGCGTGAACCCCTTCTTTTTGAAATACAAAGCCAGATTGCCGGCGATGAATCCTCCCGTGCCGGTGATGACAATCAAATCATCCTTTTTCAACGGCGCGTCTTTCTCAATGAGTCGTTTCTTTTCCATAGATCAGTGTGATGCCCGGATGCTATGCAAACCGCCACACGGCGTCTGCAAAAAACTCCATCCGCAATCCGAGTGTCGCGAGGAGATTACCGGCAATGACGGATCCGTGGAATGACTGGACTTGCCCTTTGCATGACGATTTTTATCCTGCACCCATGCAACGGCGGCAGGCTCAATCATCCGGCAACTCAACGCCGGACTTTTTTTCCACCGACGTTTCCTCCACGCGGCGCTTCTTTCTCAACCTGAACCCTCCGAAGCGCATTCCGCTGGCAGTCGTCTGCGGCGGTCGCGAGCATTGCACGGCGGATTACGAAATCCACAGGACAACCTTCCCCTTTTACTCCATTGAATTCGTCGCGCGCGGACGCGGCTCGGTGAAACTAAATGGCAAACTTCATCCCTTGGAAACGGGCCATCTGTTTTCATACGGCCCTGGAGTGCGACACGACATCAACACCAGCCAAACCGATCCGATGGTGAAATACTTCGTGGATTTCTGCGGCACACAATCGAAGCGGCTGCTGTCGGCCTGTCATCTGCCGCCGGGCGGCACCGCGAAGGTTTTCCTGCCGAACGAGCTGGAAGCAATCTTCGACGAACTCATCCGTTGCGGCCGCAACGCCACACGTCACAGCCCGCAGTTGTGCGCCAAATTGCTGGAGTGCCTGGCGCTGAAGGTCGCGGATTCGCGCGCCCCGCTGGATCGCGCCGAGTCACTCGCCTTCAACACATATCAACAGTGCCGCCAACACATCCAAGCATGCTTCGACCGCTTGAAGACGCTTCAGCAAATCGCAACCGAATGTCACGTCAGCGCGCCGTATTTGTGCCGGTTGTTCCGCCGTTACGACCACGAAAGCCCGTATCAATTCCTGCTGCACTTGAAGATGAACCGCGCGGCGGAACTGCTGGAAAAACCCGACGCGCTGGTGAAACAGATCGCCGAGGAGACCGGGTTTGAAGACCCGTTCCATTTTTCAAGAACGTTCAAGAGTGTTTTTGGCGTGTCCCCGGATTTGTTCAGGAGGTTGAGAAGGTGATCGCGCTCACGTTCTTACCTCTCTCAACGCTGAAAAATTCCCCTCCTCGCAGCACGCCACAAAACTCTCCGTCACCGATTTCAATTCCTCCCAACGGGCGCGGATTTTCTTCGACTCGGGCGGCGTGATCTGGTTGTCCGCAGCAGCAGCAGCGATGACCGCCAGCAGGTCCGCGAATTCCTGGACAATCTCGTTCGTGGCGGGGATGAGAAAATCCGGGTGCGGCTTGTTGTGCGCGGGATTGAGTATAAAAAACCCGCCCGCCCGCTCGCAGATCCATTGCACCAGCCTGCGGTCACCCGTCGTCCGCAACAATTGCTCGATGCGATCCAGCGGATTGACCGCCCCGCTGCCGTCGCCCTCGTCGGGTTCGGCCCATTTGTAAATCATTGAGAGCGACAGATTGAGGTCCGCGGCCACCTGTTTGGCGCTGGATTTCTGGAGGACTTCGCGAAGCAGTTCGTGGGATTGCATGAGCGCAACAATGAGCAACGCAAAGTTGGAGTTCAAGCTTTAGCTTGGCATGGCCAAACTTTGCTCCCAGGAAAGCAAACTGAAGTCTGGACCCCAACGCGCGTTCCAAACGCGCCGGGAAATTATAGATGCGCGCTTTCCTGTTTTGTCGTTTGATGCTCGCAGTTATGGAAGAGAATCTCGTCAACCAGCACACTCGCGTCGGGTCGAACGCGAACGAACACTCCGGGTTCTGGTCTGGCTTGGACGGCATGGTGGAACTGGTCGTCAACGCGTGTGTGGACCTGTTTTCGCACTTGCTACTGGCGGCGATTGATTCTTAACTCTAATCGGCAACCAATTCAGCGAGGGACGATTATGATTATCTACGCCATCTGCCTTGTTGTCGGTCTTCTGTTCACCCTTATCAGCGCCATTGCCGGTCATTTCTTCGGAGGCGACGGCGCGGACGTCGGCACTGGCGGACATGCCGAAGCGGGTTTTGCCGACAGCGGCGTTCCGGGCATTTCGTTCTTCAGCCCGACGGTGCTGGCAAGTTTCATCACGGCCTTCGGCGCGTTCGGAATCATTTTCACCAAGATCGAGGCCACCTCCAGCGTCTGGGCCAGCGCGCCGCTGTCCATCGTCGGCGGAGGCATCGTCGCCGGCGGAGTGTTCTGGCTCTTCAACACCATGTTCCGCAAAACGCAAAGTTCGAGCGAGTCCCGCGTGGCGTCGTTGCTCGGCCAGAGCGCAAACGTCATCACGCCAATCCCTGAAAACGGCGTCGGCGAAATCGCCTACGTCCAGGGCGGTGCCCGTTACAACGCCCCGGCCCGATCAGAAAAGGGAAATCCCATCCCGGCAGGACGCGCCGTTCAAATCACCCGCATCGTCGGCACCCAGTTTTACGTGGAAATCATTAACTGAAACCCATCAACTCAGGACCAATCATGAACTCAATCCTCAACCTCACTCCGGTGTTCGCCGCCAGTGACATCCCGTGGATACCGATCATCTTCGCCGGCGGCGCACTGATCGTTGTCATCTTCGTCTTTGGCCGCATATGGGCCAGCCGTTACACCAAGGTTGGACCCAACCAGGTGCTCGTCATTTCAGGCCGCAAACATCGCATGGTGGATCCCGATGGCACCCAACGCGAGATCGGATTCCGCGTTGTCAAGGGCGGCGGCGTCTTCGTGTGGCCCGTGTTCGAGAAGGTGGACATCGTCTCGCTCG
>DAOLDN010000036.1:0-13677 GCA_035327385.1 Verrucomicrobiota bacterium
TGAGAAATATCAGCGGCGTTCCGTTGGTTGGTTTGCTCTGTCTCATCCGCCTCGTGGGTAATTGCGGGACGGTTGATGTTTCAAAACTGCCGCCGCCCGCCGACATCGAGATTCAATTCGCCCGCGACATCCAACCCATCCTCGACAAATCCTGCCTGCGATGTCACGGATTCGAGAATCACAAGGCCGGCTTGCGATTGACCAGTCGCGAAAGCTCGTTGCGAGGCGGCGACAACGGAGCGGCTATCATTCCCGGTGACAGCGCGAAGTCTCCGCTAATTCACTATGTCGCGCGACTTGTTCCCGATATGGAGATGCCGCCGGAAGGGAAGGGCGATCCTCTGTCCACCGAACAGGTGGCATTATTGCGGGCTTGGATTGATCAGGGCGTTCAATGGCCCGACGACGCGCAGGCTGGAAACCAGTTCGACATCACGCCCACAGTCGGTTTCACAACGGTGACGGGTGACGAGGACAAATTCCGTTCGCTCGTTGGCCGTCCGCAGGGCTGGGACGGTGGTGCGAGCGCGTTTGAATTCAAAGGCGCTCTTTCGCCGGACTCAAAAGTCAGCATTTCCGGTCACGCAATCCGTGACGACTACGAAATTGTGGTGCTGATGGAAAAGGCCGACGTGGGGTTCACGCGCTTCGGTTGGGAACAGTATCGGAAATACTACGACGACAGCGGCGGCTACGCTCCTCCGCTGCCGGTGTTTGACCTGGATCGCGACCTGCATCTGGACATCGGCAGAACGTGGTTGGACTTTGGACTCACGATGCCGAACTGGCCGCGCGTCACTGTGGGTTACGAGTATCAATACCGCGACGGCACAAAATCCACGCTCGCATGGGGCGCGTCGCCGTCGGTCACAAACAACATCCTGCCCGCGTACAAAGACATCGAGGAACACACTCACGTTCTCAAACTGGACATCAGTCACGACGTCGCAGGCATGCATCTGGAGAACAGTTTCCGGGGCGAGTTCTACAGTTTGACGGCGAAGTCCGCGGCCGACGTCTGGCTGTACGAGTTTTCAGCGCCGACGAACGAGAAGGAGAAATCCTCCTATTTCCAAGGAGCGAACGCGTTCACGATGGACAGGCGGCTGAACCGCTGGTTGTTCGCCACCGCCGGTTATTATTACAGCAACCTCGACGGCGACGGCTCGGTGAATCTCGATACGGCGTCCTGGAGTTCCGTTCCCGCCGCGATCACCGACGTCAACTTCAAGCGCGAATCGCACATCGTCAGCGCCAGCGCATTGCTCGGGCCGTGGAACGGTCTCAGCTTTACCGCCGCGGTTCAAAGCGACTGGACCTGCCAGTCCGGCTCCGGCAACGCCAATGCGGACCTGTATTTCCCGATTGATGTCTTCGACGAACCGTCCGACTTCAATTCCGACCTCAATCGCACGACCGTCGAGCAGAACGTCGCGCTGCGCTACGCCGCCATCCCGTTCACGACGCTCTTTGCCGAGGGCCGTTTCCAGCAGGAGTGCGTAGGGCTGAACGAATACGAGGAATCCACCGTCGAACAGTTCAACCGCAAAACCGACGCCACCGGTTACCTGAACCGTTTCCGCGCCGGCATCAGTTCATCGCCGTGGAGATGGATGTCCTTCAACGCGAACTATCTCCTCTCGGACCGCTGCGTGGATTACGATCATCCCGCCGACGAATCGTTGATTGACGGCGAAGGTTACTCGGCGTTCATCACGGCCCGGGACATTTTCACGCAGGAGTTCGAAACCAAACTGACGTTGCGACCGCGCCTTTGGTGGAACGCAACGCTCAGTTACCGTCGCGTGAAAACGGATTACGACACCACCACCGAACCGACGCTCATTGACGATTCGCCAGGCGGAAAATACTCCAGCTCTTACGAGGCGGACATCTACAGCCTCGGCGCGATGCTGACCCCGTGGAAACAGTTTCATCTGTCCACCACGTTTTCCTATCGCGACACCCGCACCCGCACCGTTGCCGGGCCGGACCTGCCGGTCGTGCCGTATCGCGGCGACGTTTACTCCGTCGCCAACAGCGCGAAACTGGCCCTGAACAAATCCACAGACCTGCTGATGAGCTACGTCTTTGCACTGGCGGATTATTCGGATACGGACGCAGTCGGCGGCATCCGTTTTGGGGCGGAATACGAACAACACGCCGCGCGCGTCGGCATCAAACGGAGACTCGGCCCCGGCGCGTCGGTCGGATTGGAATACGCCTGGTACCATTACGACGAACCGTCCAGTGGCGGACACAACAACTTTACCGCGCACTCAGTCTTCGTTTCCGTCTCCTGCCGGCTGCCATGAATCATCAATCCCGGAACAAATCGCCCATGCACGACTCTTACCCACGACAGATGAGGAAATTCCGCAAAATTGGTCATCACGTTGATTGCGATCCTGATTCCGCGTCCGATGCCGGAGTCTTTTTGTTGCGTTATCATTTCATCAACCACCAACCCCGTTCATAAGACTCAATCCATGAAACCGATCTTTCTGACATTGCGAAAGCGAACCACCGCATTCTTGATTGCGACCGCCCTTCTTGGCGTGAGCGCCTGCGTGGCGCAAACCACGTTCAACGTCGGTGCAATTGGCCAGACGTCCTATTCCATCGGCGGTCAGTCGGACCCCACGTTGACCCTCACGCGCGGCGTGACTTACACGTTCAATATCTCGGCCTCCGGCCATCCTTTCTACATCAAGACCGTCAACAATAGCACCGGCACCGGCAACCAATACACGACCGGCGTCATCGGCAACGGAACACAAAACGGAACGCTCACTTTCGCCGTGCCCATGAACGCGCCCAACACACTTTACTACCATTGTTCCGAACACACCGGAATGGGCGGAACGCTCAACATCATAAATCCCCCCAACACGCCTCCGACCGTCACGATCACCAATCCCGTCAATGGAACGGTCGTCGTCGCTCCGGCCAATCTGCTCATCGAAGCCATGGCCGGTGACACCGACGGAACCGTGACCAACGTTCAATTCCGCGTTGGAGCGAACCTTCTTGCCAATGCCACCAACGCGCCCTACTCAGCCATCACCAACAACCTGCCCGCAGGCGTTTACACACTCTCAGCCATCGCATCCGACAACAACGGCGCGCGAGCCACCAATGCCGTGGATGTCATCTGCAACGCCCGGCCAGGAGTAACCATCACCAATTTCATCTCCGGCGCAAAATTCGCGGCACCGGCGGACATTCCCATCCAGGTTAACGCCACGGACTCCGACGGCACTGTGACGAACGTCCAGTTCCTTTCCGGCGGCCAGATGCTGGGAGAAGTCAGCGTGCCTCCCTTCAACTTCACGCTGAACAACGTCGCTGCGGGTAACTACGAATTCTCGGCCATTGCCGCGGATAATTACGGAACGCTCGCCACGTCCGCCGTTGTCAGCGCGTTCGTCCTCACCAATCCGACCATCATCGCCATCACACCGTTGCCGGACGGCGAGATTCAACTCACCATTTCCGGCATTGCCGGCCAGACCTACGCCACGGAATCCTCCACCAATGTCCTCGACTGGTCCGCGTTCGCCACCAATGTCGCGCCGTCGGACATCTTCACAGTCACCAGTTTCGTTTCGCCGGAAATCCTTCAGAACTACTTCCGCGCCAGACAAGACTTTTAAGCTCCAACCTCCAATATCCAAGCTCCAGAGAAGCTTCAAACACCAATCGCCAAATCGCATCGTCCAACTGCCGCGTGATTGGAACTGCGACATTGGATATTGGAGCTTGATGCTTTTCTGGAATCCCGCATGCGGGATTGGAGCTTGGAGCTTTTTCCGCCGGTTGTTAGTTTTCCGCCGATGACGACACTCCTCATCGCCACCCGCAACAATCATAAAGTCGGCGAAATCCGCGCCATTCTTGGTGACAAGTTCCGGTATCTCACACTGGCTGATCTGCAAAATCCGCCAAGCGTTGTCGAGGATGCCGACACGTTCGAAGGCAACGCCTCCAAGAAAGCCACCGAACTCGCCCGCTGGCTGATTTCCAATTCCCTCAACTCTCAACCCTCAACCCTCAACTACATTCTGGCCGACGATTCCGGTTTGGAAGTGGACGCGTTGAACGGCGCGCCCGGAGTCCATTCCGCGCGCTTCGCCGCGCTGGACAGGAGCGCGGGCGGCCCGCCCGCGAGTGGCAACTGCAACACACCCGACGCTGACAACAACGCAAAACTGCTTCGCCTGCTCAAAGATGTTCCGTTGGAAAAACGCACCGCCCGCTTTCGCTGCGTGATCGCGCTGGTTGAATTGGATTCGTCATTCGTGATTCGTGATTCGTCATTTTTCAATGGCGCGTGCGAAGGTCGCATTGGATTCGAGCTTCGTGGCACGAACGGTTTCGGCTACGACCCGCTTTTCCTGCCCGACGGATACGCGCGAACCTACGCTGAGATCGGCGATGATGAGAAAAATCGCATCAGCCATCGCGCGCGGGCGCTTTGGAAACTGAGCCAGGCCTTGCGCGATATTGGTCCAAAATAATGTTTACAGGTTCTAAAGTCGTGTTAAAGATTGGCTCATGAAAGCCGCGAAAGTATTCGCATGTTCGGCGGCTGTAGTGGTCGCCCTTCTTGTCACAACCTTCAATTCACCCGCGCCCATTTTCATGCACTACGAAGGCGTGGAAGGCGTCGTGACCGTGCCCGGCGTCACCAATGGTGTAGAGGTGCTGTCCTTCAGCGTCGGACATTCGCGTACCAATCTTTCAGGTCCGCCAACGCTCAGTGATTTGGTGGTCGTCAAGCAGCTTGACAAATCGTCACCCAAACTCGCCGAAATGTGTGCCAGCGGACAGCACATTCCCAAGGCTGTCCTGCACGTCCGCAAGGCTGGTGGCAGCGGCCAGGAGGACTACTACACCGTTACGTTCGAGGACCTTCTCGTCACGAGTTACTCGGTTGGTGGAGGTGGCGGATCCAGCGGTGGTGACGATGTGCCGACGGAATCCTTGTCGCTTAATTACACGAAAATTGAATGGAAATATCAGCCGCAGGACATCGCCGGCGTTCCGACCGGACCACCGGTGATTGGTCGCTGGCCGCCTTCAGCCCCCGGCACACCTTGACGGGTTCTGCCATCGGAGCGTTGTATGAAACGGCTGTTTCAACGATTGGCCTGGGTAACGCCGCTATTTGTGGCGTTGGCCGTTCACGCCGGCTTTGACGCCTATCTGAAAATTGAAGGCATTCCGGGTGAGGCGGAAGGCAAGAAAGAATTCTACAAGGGGTGGATTGAATTGAACTCTTTCTCGACCCCTTTCCATCCCGGCGGTCCCGCCACCACCGCAACGGCAACACTGCATTTTACCAAACTCACGGACAAATCGTCGCCCCTCTTGTTTGCGCAATGTGCCGCAGGCATACCCGTGCCGTGGGCCCGATTGGAACTGGTCAAAACCAATCCATCCGTCGTGCGCGTCTTCGACATTCGCATGACCGATGTGATCATCAGCTCGGCCTTCGTTGAGAACAACCCCGGGTCTGCCGATGATCGGCCCATGGAAAGTCTTTCGCTGAATTTCACCAAGATCGAATGGACCTACACCCTGGTCCGGCAGGTGAGTCAGTTGCCGGCAGAATCGCGGTCCACCAGCGCCGATCTCACCACCGGCATCAGTGGCGGTTCGACCAACGCGGCGACGTTCACCGTGACGGGCATCCGCAAGGAATCCGGAGAGGCCGTGCTGAACTGGCAGGGTGTGGCCGGAAAAACCTATGATGTTTACGCCTGTCCAAGCCTGGACGGTCCGTTTTCATTCCAAGGTCAAGTCACCGCCACAGCAGACGGTCCGATGAGCCACACAACGCCGATTCAGCCCGGGAACATGTTTTTCGCCGTGGAAGAACGGCCTTGAGCCGCTGAAACGCAATTCGACACGCGTCCCCACTCCGTCTCCGATCCGGGTGAAGAAACAAATCAACCCAGCCCCCGCGCCGGGGCTGGTTAATTGCAGATCGTAGTAATCAGGAGACAACGCTGGCTCTAGGATTAGAAGCTGACAATTTAAGGTGGGTTGGGCAAATTATGGGCATGAAGCTCGGAGTGTTCAAAGTCCCGCTGCTTGCATTCGTTGTTGGACTGTCAGGAGCGGCGGCGCACGTGCAGGCCGACTCCACATTGGATGACGCACAGAACACGACTCCATTCCAACCGGCAATTTCCCTGCGTCCGCCCGCGGTTTCCAGTGTGAACGGCAAGATTGATTACGCTGGCGGCGACATGAATTCGGAAACAGGCCACAATTTCGGCGGCAGCGTCAGTTTTCCGATAGCGCGACAGTTCGGCTTTCAAGCGGACGGCCTCTACAGCAACATCGGTTGCGAGGACTTTTACGGCGGAGCGGGGCATCTGTTCTGGCGCAATCCCGAATCCGGCCTGATCGGTGTGGCAGGCGGGTATCTATACCGCGACGGGGTGGACACGTATCAGATCGGCGGAGAAGGTGAGTATTATCTCGGACGCTTCACTTTCAGATGTTTTGCCGGAGTTTCCTCCATCAACTACGACAATTCCGCGCCGTTCATTGACACCAGCCCGACGTGCTTTATTGGCCGTGTTTCCGCCGACTGGTACGCCTTGGACGATTTGCGGTTGGGCGCTTCCTACACAACCTCGTTCGACAATGATTTGTTCAAGGCGGACGCGGAGTATCAGACGCCGCTTCGTGGCCTGGCGTTGACGGCCGAGGTCGCGGTCGGCAGCTACGATTACGATCACTGGCTGCTGGGTGTGCGGTATTATTTCGGCGGCAACAAATCGTTGCGCGACCGCCAGCGACAGGACGACCCGCGAAGTCTGATGCCGCAAATCCTGTATGCGCTGGGAGTGTACGGTGCTGAATTCAACGACAAGGGAAAGTCGTACGTTGCAAACAATCCAGAGTGGGAAATACACGGTGGTGGTTATGGAGTGGAACGAATTCGGGAAAAGTCAGGAGATGTTGTATTGCCTCCGTTTCCACCCGGAGATTCGAATCCGCCCGGCGGCGATGTGTTGCCGCCGTTTCCCAACTGACAGGTTTGAGGCGATGAACGCTGACGGATTGGTCACATCCTTCAGACGTCGCCGGCCAACTGTCATTTCGGCCTCGGAAGTTTCTTATCAATCAACCCGTTGCTGGCGACCATTCGGAATCTCCCGCCGCCAGCGGAGGGTTCGCGCCAGAACGTTCCACCGGCGCTCTCAATGATCAATCCGCCTGCGGCGATGTCCCAGAGGTTCACTCCACGTTCGACGTAGGCGTCAAATCGGCCCGTGGCCACATACGTCAACGCCAGCGCAGCCGCTCCCATCATGCGGACTTTGCGAACGCGCCGCACTAGCCAGAGAAAATAGGGCAGGGCGCGTTTCAGGTTGGCGGCGCTTTTTGCGAAACCCGTGGATACGATGGCATCGCGCAATTCCCGGCGATTGCTTACGCGAATGATTTTGCCGTTCAAATGCGCGGGTCCGCCGCGAATCGCCGTCCACAGTTCGTCGGCGAACGGATCATAGACCACGCCAACGATGGTGTCGTAACCGGTGAGACGTGTTGCGTGTTGCGTGTTGCGTGCCTTGGATTCGGGACTGCGGACCTGCAACGCAATGGACACGCACGCATGAGGAATGCCGTAGGCGAAATTCACAGTGCCATCAATCGGGTCCACCACCCAGCGAAGATCGGCGGTGTCCGTTTGCGATTCGCCTTCCTCGCCGAGAAACCCGATGGCCGGAAACGCGGCCAGCAGTTTTCGTTCGATGAGTTTCTGACAGCGCACGTCGAGTTCCAGTTTGATGTCGTGTCGAGTGGCCTCGTTGACGGTTTTTGTGGCGCGCAAGTTCTGTCGCATCAATCTGCCCGCAGCCCTGGCGGCTTTGACTGCGACTGCGAGCGCGCGTTTTTGTTCGGAGTTTTTCATTTCAAATGTTGACGAATTTTCCCGGATTGAGAATTCCCTCGGGATCGAGTGCGCGTTTGACGCGCCGATGCAACGCCCGCGCCTCGGCGCTCAATGCCAGCGGCCACCAGCGTTCTTTGGCGATGCCGACCCCGTGTTCGCCGGTGATGGCACCGTTCCACGCAATGACCTGCCGAAACAGATCGTCCAGCGCCGCCTCGGAACGTTTTTTCGCGCCGGGCTGATCGTAATCCACCATCACGTTGACGTGGATATTGCCGTCGCCGGCATGACCGAAGCACGCGACCGGAATGTTGTGTTTCTTCTGAAGTCGCGCGGCGAACGCGAACAAATCTTCCAATCGTCCGCGCGGGACGACGATGTCCTCGTTCAGTTTCGTGAGGCCGGTGTCGCGCAATGCGTAAGAAAACTCCCGGCGGATTTTCCACACCGCCTCGCATTGTTTCGCGCCGATGCCTTTCTCGACGAACAGCGGCTTTTGTTTCGCAACGATGCGGCGCACGTCCTCGATCTCCTGTTTCACGGAACGTTTCTGGCCGTCGAGTTCGATGATGAGATGCGCGCGGCAGCCGCGAAGACGTTCGCTCCCCGTGCGTTTGTAGGCGGCGGCAAGTGTGAAAGAATCCGCAATCTCCAGTGCCGCCGGAAGGAAGCCTGATTCGAATATGGAATGCAGCGAACGCACGGCGGCGCGCAGTGAATCAAATCCAACTGCCAGACACGCGCGGCCCGACGGCAACGGCAGCAGTTTCAACGTCGCCTCTGTGACAATGCCGAGCAATCCCTCCGAACCGACGAACAGCCGGTGCAGTTCAAAGCCGGTTTTGTTTTTGTGCGTGCGTCCGCCGAGTTTGACGATTGTTCCGTCCGCCAGCACGACTTCGAGTCCCAGGACGTAATCGCGCGTGACGCCGTATTTCAAACAGCGCGGACCTCCGGCGTTGGTGGCGATGTTGCCGCCTATGGAATTGTTGGCGCGACTGGCCGGGTCGGGTGGATAAAACAATCCCAGCGATTCGACCGTCTCCTGAAGTTCCGACGTGACGACGCCGGGTTCGACGACTGCGACGAAATCGCGAGCGTTGATTTCTTTGACGCGTTTCATCCGCGCCAGCGACAGGGCGATGCCGCCGAGCAACGGCACGCAGCCGCCAACGTAGCCATGACCTGCGCCGCGTGCAGTGACTGGAATCCGGTGCTGATTTGCGAATCGCAATATCGTGGAAACGGACCTCGCACTGCGAGGGAACGCAACCGCGTCCGGCTTGTGCGAAGCGAACCATTTGTCGCCGGAATGTTCGGCGGCGGTTTTCTCGTCAAACGTGATTTCGCCCTTTGGAAGTATGGATTTGAGCCGGGACAGCAGCTTCAGTCGGGAGGGAGTCATTCTTCGGGATTGGCGGGGGCGTTGAGAAATTCTCTGGCGTCCTCGGCTTCGTTTTCTGGCACTTGCACCAGTATGCCTCCGGAGGCGACCGCTGTGCCGAGATAAAGCGTGGAGTTTTCATTCATCACAGCGGCATGAAAGTTGGCGGCTTCAAGTCGTGATCGCACCAACTGGGCGTCCGCTGAATTGAACGCGCGATGAATTGTGACGAGTTTCATGCTGTTGCGTGTTGTCGTATGTCGGCGAAAACGATGATGCCGGCTCCGGTTTGAATGACGCTCTGGACCTGCACTTCGACCTGTTGTCCGACGTGGGGCTGGCCGTTGTTGACGACGACCATCGTGCCGTCGGGCATGTAGCCGACGCCCTGGCCCTTGTCCTTGCCTTCGCGAACGACGCGCAGACTGATGACTTCGCCGGGGAGCAATATGGGTTTGAGCGTGCGCGCCAGTTCGTGGATGTTCACGCAAGCGATGTTTTGCAGCTCCGCGATTTTTCCGAGGTTGTGGTCGTTGGTGTAAAGCCTGGCGTTGAGGTTGCGGGCCAGCCGGATGAGTTTGGCGTCCACGCCCGTTTCCTCCGGGAAATCGCCGTCGTGGATTTTGACCTCGTTGCGTGTGTTGCGCTGGATGCGGTTGAGCATCTCCAGTCCGCGCCGTCCCCGGGCGCGTTTGATCGCGTCAGTGGCGTCGGCCACTTGTTGGATTTCCTTGAGGACGAATCGCGGGACAACGATGGTGCCTTCGACGAAATTGGCTTCGATGAGGTCCGCGATGCGTCCGTCAATGATGACGCTGGTGTCCAGCAGCAGGAGGCTGTCGGGTTTGTTGCGCGGGGCGAAGCGGACGTAAGGGATGATCAACGAGAAATCCTCCTTGTTGCTGCGCATGGCGAGGATGATCCCGATGTAACTGAAACTCAGGAACAGGCACAGGCGGATGAGCCAGCGCGTGGGTTTTTCGTCCACGTTCTCGAAGAGGCCGGAGTTGTCAATGAGCAGGGCGACGACGGTTCCCAGAAGCAGACCGAAGGTGGTTGCGGAGAAGGCGCGCAACGAGAAGCCCTTGAGCATTTCGTCAATGGCGATCATCAGCCAGCCGAAACCGAAACCGATGGCCATGCCGATGGGCGCGGCGTAAGTCATGTTGACGTATTCGGGACGCACCTGGCTGACTGCGTAACCGCCCGTGGTGCATAAAGCGAGGAACAGGATTCGTATGATCCAGAGTGCCATGATTGTAATTGTTCAGTGAACCAACCGTCCGAGTGCGCCCGTGTTGCGCGCGGTGAATCTTCCCGACGCACAGATAATGCACCATCAACCGCGACGATTCAAATGCGTTGTTTGCACGGGCGCGACCGTGAGTGGTGGTCAGGGGTTGGGAGTTGGAGTTCGAGCTTAAGCTTGCCCTGCGTTATGGCGCCCCGAACACGCTAAAGCGTGAACTCCAACAAGCTGTTCAGGTGTCCTTTCGGGGGAACAGTGCCGCCGGTTCGCCAATCGTGTGGCCGGGTTTCAATCCGCCCCAGACTGCGGCGGCGAATTTGTCCGGTGACCCGCTGAGTCCGAGTTGCGCGTTGATTCTTGCCGCCGTGCCGGGCAGGAACGGCCACAACAACACGGCAAGAATGCGGCAGGTTTCAACCAAGTTGTAGAGCACCTGGTCCAGTCTCACGGACTGCGAAGGGTCTTTGGCCAGGCTGAACGGTTTGGTCTGGTCCACGTATTGATTGGCCCGGGTGATAAGCGACCAGATGGTTTGGAGCGCCTTTTGCAGTTCGCATTGGCCCAGCAAGGCGCGTGTGTCGGCGATCACCTTCGTTGCGTCGGGCGCAAGTTCATCATGGAGCGATGGCACGACACCGTTGCGATACCGCTTGAGCATGGACAGCGAACGGTTGACGAGATTGCCGAGGCCGTTGGCGAGTTCCGCCTGATAACGGGATTTGAATCCGGCGTCAGTCCAGTTGCCGTCCGGGCCGATGTCGAGCTCGCGCAGGACGTAGAACCGGAACGCGTCGAGTCCCCATTCGTCAATGACGGCCACGGGGTCAACGATGTTGCCCGTGCTTTTGCTGATCTTCGCTCCGTCCTTCTGCCACCAGCCGTGAACTAGAATCTGTTTTGGCAGCGGCAGTCCCATGGCTTTGAGCATGATGGGCCAGAAGACGGCGTGGAACTTGAGGATGTCCTTGCCGATGACGTGTATGTCGGCGGGCCACAGGGAAGGTTGAGTGTTGAGTGTTGAGTGCTGAGTGTTGGTGGAGTTGAGAACAATGGCATCGCCGTGTGCGGCGGGGATGCTGATGTAATTGACCAGCGCGTCGAACCAAACGTAGGTGACGTAATCGTTATCAAATGGCAGGGGAATGCCCCAGTTCAATCGCGCCACGGGTCGAGAGATGCAGAGGTCTTCAAGCTCATTGTTCTTCAGGAAACCGAGCACTTCGTTGCGGCGGTAATCAGGCTGGACGAACGACGGATTGGCCTCGATGTAATCAATCAGCCACTGCTGATGGGCTTTGAGTTTGAACCAGTAATTCGTCTCCTTGAGCCGGACGACCTCGCCGTAAGCGGGATCGAACGTGCCGTCCGGCAACCGGTCTTTCTCGGTCAGAAACGTCTCTTCCTTCGTGGAATAGAACCCCTCGTAAGTCTCCTGATAAAACTGTCCGTCGGCGTGAAGTCTGGAAAGGATCGCCTGAACGAATTGCTTGTGGCGCGGCTCCGTGGTGCGGACAAAATCGTCGTTGGTCAGTTCGAGTTTCTTTGCAAACGCCTTCCAGTCTTCCGCCAGCGCGTCGCAATAGACCTGGGGATTCTTCCCTTCGGCAACGGCCGCTTGCTGTACCTTCTGTCCGTGTTCATCAAGGCCCGTGAGGAAGAACACGTCCTCACCAAGGCTGCGGCGCGTGCGCGCGATCACGTCGGTGATGACCTTTTCATAGGCATGACCGAGGTGCGGTTGGCCGTTGACGTAATCAATGGCCGTGGTGATGTAAAACCGTTTGCTCATCGGCGCGTGAGTGTGGCGGACGGGTGTGCGGTTGGCAAAGTCATTCATTCATCGCCGGGCGGCGGCGCATCCTTCAGCGTGTCAGACGAGTTTCTATACCCGTCCCGGTGACTTTCCAGCGTGTGGCGACATCGCGGGCGTAAGCATCGGCGAAGGCTTTCCGTTCAGATGGATTGAAGACGATGCCATCACGAGTCATGCGGTGAAATCCGCGTCGCAGCGCCTGGATGCAGAAAAAGGACCAAAAAGGTTTTCGTCCCGGATTGGCCACCACCCTGTCAATGAGAGTCAGCGATCTCGCGCAGCGGTTTTCTCGTGGCGCATCGGAACAAATCACATCCTTGAAGCGCACAACCTGGTAAAATCCGAGCGTGTGCAGGCGTGCAAGTAATGCCGCGTAGGCTGCGATCAATTCCTGGCGTCCGGATTCATCGGAAGTCAAAAAAAGGTCGTGCAACGGTTTCCCCGGAACGTTTTCCACCAGGATGAAACCCCTTAGCGGCAGAATGAATCGCCGCTCCTCTCCCCATGCCATCACCCTCATCGTCGGCACACCGTGCTGGCGCAGGGTGAACACTTGTCGCATCTCCCGGTAGGCGCTTGTGTGTGGAATTCTCCCGTGCAACAGGAATCGAAAACTCTTGCGCGGCTTCAGACCCAGGGTTCGCTTCAGAAAACAGACGATCGGGCCGTCTTCTGTGGGAAGTTCCAGCCGGCGAACCTGTGCCGACGACTGGGAACTGACCTCCGAACCACAGTCCTTGCTCATCAAATCTTCAAACGTCCTCAAACCCGCGGCATCCAGCGTCTGCCGGTCCTGGGGTGAAACGAAGAATTCGATGCGGCTCATTTCGTGGGAGATTATTCAAGCGACGCCAGCGAACGAAAGGCGCAAGTTTCAAACTGGACCGATTGCCGTCGTTTGAGGGCCGTCCATGAAGCATTGAGTCCCGACAATGATTGCTTGATCGCCGTAAATTTGGGCACTCGTCATCGTTGCGCGCGTGAATTAGGATGCGGCTGTGAAGTCCTGGACGAACAGTCGCGGAGTCGAAAAGGCGCGCGATTTTCTGCGGCAACACTGGCGGCAAGTGTTGCGGTGGCGCGAAAAACTGCGATTCCGCGAGGAGGCCCTGCATCTGGCGCTGGCTGGCTGTGTCGGCGTGATCGGCGGTCTGGTCAATCTCTTCTTCTTTTACGCCATCGAAAACCTGAAGCTGTTCGTGTTGCGAAAGCCCGGCGATCCCGTGGAAGTCGCCGAGGAAATGGCGGCCTGGCAAATATTGATGATTCCGACGCTGGGCGGCCTGGTCGCAGGTCTGGTGTTGCACTGGGGG
>DAOLDN010000037.1:0-13611 GCA_035327385.1 Verrucomicrobiota bacterium
CGGAATTCAGGCCCGTGACATTGGGCGCGATTGGCCTGGTCGGACTATTGTGGGCGTTGAGGACCGTGATCCGACTGCGTCATCTCCATCGCACACGCTTGCGAAGAGAGCCGTTGTCCGACGATGAACTCTCCAAGGCCCGCACCAAACTACAGCGCACTCATCGGATTCAATGACCAACCCGGTGCGCGTGTCGCGTGACATATCACACCCAGCCCTGTCCAACTGATGAACGGACAAACAAAGGGTTTTTATGAGTTGCGTCTGCATTTTGACTCCGGTGGTCATCGCCGCATGGCCTGCGTTCAGCGCGGCGGTCGTTGCGGCGGCAACGTCGCTGGGTTACCAGGTCGTTACCGAAGCTTCCCGTGGACTTCGATCTGAAACCACGCAACAACAGTCCGGCAAGGTCAGTCTCGACATCCCTCAAAGCGAACTCGTCACCGCCCATCTGGAACGCGACCAGAAACTCTCCGTCACGCGCGACGGTGTCACGGTCACATTCTCCCGCGACGCGCGGGGCAAGGCCGCCCTGTGCGTGACGGGCAACGGCCAGAGCGACGATGTACTGCGCGCGCTGGGCGAAGAACTGAGCGGACGCGTCGTCCAGCATTACGTTTATCAAAAGCTCATGGACGAGATGGCCGCGCGTGGTTTCGTCGTGGTCGAGGAGGAAACCGAAGCCAACCGGGCCATACGATTGAAAGTCCGTCATTGGGACGGATGACTTATGCCTCAACGCGAATTTGAAATCACCATCGGGCCGGACGGCAACGTGGAATTGCACGTCAAAGGGTTCAAAGGCAGGGGCTGTCTCGAAGCGATGAAACTGTTCGAGCAAATCGTGGGCGAACTGAAATCGCGGCGCGAAACGAGCGAATTTTACGAACCGGAAGAACAGGTGCGCTACAACATAGACCAACGGCATTGATCCGGACCGGGTTTCAGGCCGCGAAATACGAACGTATGAGCCGCCCCATTTCGCCGTACTATCCGCCGCGCGCGCGGTGGTACAGCCATGTCATTCTGTTGTGGCAATCGCTCCGGCGGCGCGTGTGGCTGGACCGGTTGCATCTGCCGGGCGGCATCCCGCTTTCAATGTTTCTGGCCGGAATAATCATTCCCGGAATGGCCTTTATCGTGCGCAAGGAAAGGGCCGTCGGTTTCGCGGTCCTCGTCGCCTATGTCCTGCTGACCGCCACGTTCTTCTTCCGGCTCGGCCATCCAATCGCCAACTTCGCATTTGGCCTGATGCTTTCGCTCCACGTCAGCAGCATCCTTTTCCTGCTGGGCGCGTGGCTCGCCCATGTCCGCCTGGTTCTCCGACTGACAACGGGTTTTTGCCTGCTGCTTGTTGTCGGATTTGGAATCTACGTTCCGCTGAGGGATCAGCTTCAGGAGAAATGGTTCATTCCATTGCGCATCGGCGAAAACGTCGTGGTGGTGCAGACGTTCTCATCGTCTTCGTCGGTTCGCCGAGGTGATTGGATTGCGTATGACCTGCGCGGTGGAGGAAATCAGGGGGTGATTGTTCGTTCAGGAATGGGGCTTTGTCCCGTGCTGGCCGTGGCGGGCGACCGTGTTCGATTCAAAACGGAAACGTTCGAGGTCAACGGAGTCGCCCGGCCGCGATTGCCGCACATGCCGGTCGAGGGTGGACTGGTCATTCCGGAAAAGCACTGGTTTCTCTGGCCCGAATTCGCTATAAACAACTATGCGCCCGCCCAACTACGGACCGTTGACGCCACGATTCTACCGCTTGCCACCGTGTCCGAATCGCAGTTCGTCGGGAAACCATTCGGACGCTGGTTCTGGCGTCAGCAAAATCTACAATGAGCCGCTTCATCAATCTCGAACTCGGTGACGAATCGGAAGACCAGTCGCGGCAGGACCGGTCGGCACTGGTCAAGGACGAGGCTTATTACATGGGCGAAGCGCGGACGGCGTTCGAGAACGGCAGTTTTGAATCCGGCCTGCGACACTACTCCAAGGTCCTGGAGTTCAATCCACAAAACGCCGCCGCCTGGACAGGCCAGGTGCGCATGCTCATTGAACTCGGCGAATATCGCGAAGCCAAGCTCTGGGCGGACAAGGCGCTGGAAACATTTCCGCACGAACCGGAACTGCTCGCCGCCAAAGCCGTGGCGCTGGGACGCACCGGCGATTTGCAGGCGGCGCTTGCGTTCTCGGACGCGTCCATCGAGGAACGCGGCGACACGCCCTACATCTGGCTGGCTCGCGGCGATGTGTTGCTGGCCCGGGAAGAATCGCGCGCCGACTATTGTTTCGACAAGGCGCTGTTGCTTGCTCCGCACGACTGGTTCGTCGCGTGGCTCGCGGCCCGCATCCGGCGGTTTTACCAGCAGTTCGCTCTCGCGCTGAAACTGCTCCAACAGGCCATCGAGTGGAACGCGGGACACTTTCTCCTCTGGCTCGAACTGGGTCGCTGCCAGCACGAACTGGGACTGGTCGGCGCGGCCCGGAATTCCTACACACAGGCCGAACAACTCAACCCGCGTTGCCCGGAAATCGCGGCGGCGGTCACACAACTGGCCGAAACCAGGCTGTTGTCGCGCGCCGTCGGCTGGTGGAGAAAAACGTTCAGAACATGAGCACTGAATTACTGGATCGTCTCCTGTCCGCCGCAAACGAATTCGACGCGTCGGACCTGCACCTCGTTGCCGGAGTGCCGCCCGCATTTCGCGTCAACGGCGAGATCATCATCGCCGACGAAGACGTCTTGAGCGAAGCGGCGCTGGTCGAGATGGTCAACAACCTGTTGAACGAGCAACAACGCAGGAAATTCGACACCGACTGGGAACTTTGCATCTCGCTGTTCCACACCCGGGCAGGCCGCGTGAGGGCGACGTTCTACCGGCGCAACGGACATCCTGAAATGAGCTTTCGTTTCTGCGGCGAACACATCGCCACGCGCGAGGAACTGGGTTTGCCCGGCCGTCTCGACGAACTGGCGCGCAGGCCCAACGGACTGGTGCTCATCACCGGCCCCACCGGAGCGGGCAAAACGACCACGCTCAATTACCTCGTGGACCTCATCAACAGCGAGCGCCGCTGCAAGATCGTCACCATCGAAGACCCCATTGAATTCGTCCACCAGAACAAACGAGCCATCGTTGTGCAACAGGAGGTGTTGACGGACGTGCGCTCCTTCAATCGCGCGCTCGTCCACGTTCTGAGGCAGGACCCGGACGTGATTGTGGTGGGGGAAATGCGCGATTACGAGGCTGTCGCCACCGCGTTGACCGCCGCCGAAACCGGGCATCTGGTGCTGGCGACGATGCACTCGCCGAACGTCTCGCACGCGCTGGAGCGAATCATCGGCGTTTTTGAGGGCAGCGCGCAACGGCAGATCATCCTCCAGCTTTCCAACGCGCTACAGGGGATCATCTCGCAGGATTTGCTGCCCGCCACCGACCGCACACGCCGCGTGCTTGCCTATGAATTGCTCATGGCCAACGGCGCGGTCCGGAATCTCATCCGCGAGAACCAGCTTCACCATCTGGAGAACGTTTTGCAGACCGGCCGCAAGGACGGAATGGTGCTCATGGACAATTGCCTTTACGACCTCTACTGCAAGTGCCTGATCAGCTACGACACCGCCCTGAGCCGCGCCAAGCACCCGGACAGGATGACAAAGCAAAGCCTGTAACTTCCAGAGATGACAACCGAAAAAAAGCCGGACTCAATCGTCCGGCTTTCAATTTAAGAAAGGTTGAAGAACCGTTATCGCGCCAGTCTCAGCGCGATTTGCTTCTCGAGTTCGTGAACCAGCGCCGTGTCCTTGCCGCCCCATTTGGTGCGGGCCTGGACGATGACCTCGGAAATCTTGGGTTCGACCTGCTGGACCCGGATCCAGACGCTGCGTTCGTTGACCTTGCCTTCCAAGGCGAGGGCCGGAATGGTGTTGGTGGTGGCGAGCGTGGATTCTGCGGTTATCATTCCGTTGAAGGCCAGGACATACTTCGCCGCGTCAAACACCTGCTGCATCGGACGCTCGTAGCGACCTGAAATCTTGTCACTTGTGAAAGGCACCGCTCCCGTGCGGTTGCCGCTCACCGTTTTCACACAACCCACCGCAATCAATGCGGTCATCGCCGCCACCAGAAAAATCTTTGTTTTCATCGCCGGAAGTCCAACCCAATCCCGCCCCGTCGTCAAGCCAGAAGCCGACAAAACAACAGGGCCAATGCCGGAAGAGTTCCAAAGCGATGCCAAACGTGTTGCGCGAGCGCGTGGTGTCTGCTAAAAGCCATCCCGTCAATACGAGCGCGCAAGCGGGTGTGGTTCAATGGTAGAACGTAGGCTTCCCAAGCCCGAGACGAGGGTTCGATTCCCTTCACCCGCTCCAATCCTCACAATCACCAACAAAATAGCGGTTTTCGGTTATTTCACGATCCCTAAAACGTCGAAATGCAAAAAATATACATAAAAGCCCCCGCCGTAGTTTCTTTGGTTTTTGTGGGCATTTTCGTTCCATTTATTCTCCGCGCCTACCCCCGTAGATGTCCTACCCCTCCCGCTACAATCGGACGCATGAATGATCATCTTTCCTCCAGCGTGGAGGCTCGTCGCATCGAGCTTGTCGCCACCTTCGGTGACGCGCAGATCGTGAAACATCTGGATGGCCGGCTCGAACTTCGCGGCGGCTCCGACCAGGACAAATTTCAGGCACACGACTGGATGAAGAAGTTTCTGGCGACCACACCGCTTACCGTACAACGCATTCGTTAACCATGACTGGTGCCGGACCAACACAACTCCGCTCTTTCCCAATCGCGTGAAATTGTCCATCGTCTAGCGCCTCACGGGCGGAATCATGAAAGTGCCGACATGAACCAGGCGACCATCGGTCTCAGTCACAATCGCAATGAGGGTGAGATTTGCAGCGCATCGCTGTCTCGCCCACCCCTTGTTCGCGTCGCGCCTCTTTCAAGTTTTTGCTCAGAAGGAACCAATCAAGAAGGGCTATGGCGATACCGGTATTGAGAAATGGGGTGCTGCCGCCGCATCACGGCAGCCAGAACGGAGGGCCAGTCAAACAGGCTGACTTGTCGCCGTTCCCAGCGACTACATTGGAACTCTGTCAGCGCTTCAGCGATACCCCGGAGCGGCGTGCCATCCTCCGTGGCTATCTCCAGTTCCGCCAACGCCTCACCGATCTTCAAGTGGTAGATGGCTTCCAGTGGGTGGACGGACATTTCCTGGAAGATTACGAGAAGCGAACGCGCAAGTCGCCCGACCATATTCACGTCGTCACCTTTTGCCAAACTTCACCGCAACTCGCCGATCCAAACTACTCCCGCCTCTTCGCACCGCTGCGAAGCCGTCAAGCCACCCGATCCGAGTTCTTCGTTGAACACATGCTTATCCCGCTGCACTGGCCAAAGCACGACATCATTGAAGCCACCCGCTTTCAATCCGCCATGCTGTCGCATTCCGATGAAGGCGTTTGGAAAGGTTATGTCCGCATTGGCCTGAACACCCCGGACGATGACACGGCGGCCCTCCAACATTTAGCCGGAAAGGATCGAGCATGACACCCGCGCGCCACCGCGAACAATTACACGCCGAACTCGCCGGCCTGAACGCCCTGCTTCACTCCGCGCCCGAAGACCCGCTCGCAACGCCTCTCATGCGCAGCCGCGTTGAGGAAATCGAGGAGAGCTTGCGCGAGCTGGGCACCACCTCCAAGCCCCGGCCCGAAGCCGAAATCTTTTTCGTGGACGGCCCGGCCATCGGCTCGGAAGGCATCGAAATCACATTCGCCTCGGACGTGCTGGAGAGTTACCAGAACATGGTGACCAACCACTACTCGGCCAAGGTCTACGGCCGGCTGCGGCGCTCCGGGCGCCGCCGCAAGGAGGATGAAACCCGCCTGTATCTCACCGCCCTGCCACGCGGCTCATTCGGCTTCCAGCTTTCGCAGCCCTACACGCCTGAGCTTTTCGCCGCGCAGAACATGGTGGTCGCCCTGTCCGACATCAGCGGCCTGGTCGAAGCCACCGCGGAAAGTGATGAATCCTTTGAAGCCGCCCTGGCATCATTCGACTCCCGCGTCTTCCGACCGCTCAAACGCTTCATCACGACGATCCACGCGGGGGGCGGCGCTTGTCGCCTGCTCACCGGTGAGCGGCAGACTAACTTGTCCGTCGAAAAGATTGCCGAAGCCTATGACCGGATTTCCGCCGCCATCACGGACGACGAAGAAGTCACCATGAGCGGGACATTCGGCGGGTTTCACGCCTTCTCCGGCGACTTCGAGTTCCAACCGGATGTTGGCCGGCTGATACAAGGCGGTCTGAATGAAGAGATCAACGACGAGATAATTGCCAAATGGACGAAACAGTTCTTCCAGCAGCGGTGCATCGCCAAGATGACCATGACCACGGTATCACAGCGCACGGGCAACAAAAAGCCGACCTACGAGTTGGTTGCCCTAAAACCGCTGGCTGAGGAAAAAGTACCCGGGGAGAAAAAATGACGGACCTGCGTTTCCCCCAACTCCTCGACACGATCCGCGCAACGCAGGGGGCATACTACAAGCTTACCATCCTTGCCGGCGGCGCCCGCTCTGGCAAAACCAAGTTGCTCCACCAGGTCGCCGGGCAGCTTGGCTTCCCGCTCATCAATCTCAGCCTGCATCTGAGCCAGCGGTTGCTCAGTCAGAGTCGCCGCCAGCGCTCGCTCAATGCCGAGGCGGTCGCCATTGACGTGATTGACGAGCACCTCAAATCCGGCCTGTGCCTCGACGATACTGAATTGCTGTTCGACAAAACGCTCAAAACCAATCCGCTGGTGTTCCTTCAGGACATTTCCCGCAACCGCCTCATCGTGGCGACGTGGAACGGCGTCGTCACCGATGGCGAATTGCGTTACGGCCACACCGGTCACCCGGATTATTTCAGCAAGCCCGTCAGCGGGTATCCCGTTGTTTCCGTCGCCGAGGACAAACTCCAACTCCACCTGACCACATGAAATATAGCGAACTGATCCATTTCCAGCCCATCGAGTCAGTCATCGAACTGCGTCAGGCCAACAAGAGCGCCAAGGCGAAGGAACTCGTCAGCACCTATGTCATTTCCGCCGACATGGCCGACCGCCTGTGCGACCTCGTATTCCCGCAGCTTCAATACGCCAAGCCCCAGGACAATCGCGGCCTGCTCATCGTCGGCAACTACGGCACGGGCAAATCGCATTTGATGTCCGTCATCTCCGCGATCGCCGAGAGCGAGGAAATGGCGGCGCTGGTGTCGAATCAAAAAGTCCGCCAGGCCGCACCTGCCATCGCCGGCAAATTCAAAGTCATCCGGCTGGAGATCGGCTCGACGGAAATGTCGCTCCGCGAAATCATCACCGGCCACCTGGAGGAAAAGCTCGCCGAGTGGGGCGTCACCTTCCAGTTCCCGCCCGCGGACAAGGTTCGCGAGAACAAGACTTCGCTGGAAGCCATGATGGATGCCTTCCACAAGAAGTTTCCCCAGCACGGCCTGTTGCTCGTCGTGGACGAGTTGCTCGACTATCTGCGCAGCCGCCGCGACCAGCCGTTGATTCTTGATCTCGGTTTCCTTCGCGAAATCGGCGAGGTATGCAAGGAACTCCGCTTTCGCTTCATGGCCGGCGTGCAGGAAGCCATCTTTGACAGCGGACGCTTCGCGCACGTCGCCGACGCCATCAGCCGCGTCAAAGACCGCTTCCAGCAGGTGAAGATCGCCACGACCGACGTGAAGTTCGTCGTGTCCCACCGGCTCTTGCACAAAACCCCGGAGCAACTCGTCGCCATCCGCGAGTATCTCGCACCCTTCGCCAAATACTACGGCAACATGACCGAACGGATGGACGACTACGCCGCACTGTTCCCCATCCATCCCGATTACGTCGAGACCTTCGAGCGCATTCCCATCGTCGAGAAGCGCGGCGTGCTGCAAATCATTTCCTACGCCATCAAGGAACTTGTCGGCCAGCCCGTGCCGACCGACCGGCCCGGCATCGTCGCCTTCGACGGCTATTGGAAGGCGCTCAAGGACAACGCCGCCCACCGGGCGCTGCCGGAAGTCAAAGCCATCATCGAATGCAGCACCACCCTGGAAGACAAGGTGCAGAGCGCCTTCCCGAAAAAGACCTACAAGCCGATGGCGGTTCGTATCGTTGAGGGGCTTTCCGTCCACCGGCTCACCACGGGCGACGCGCCCATCGGCCTGACACCGGAGGAACTCCGCGACAAGTTGTGCCTCTTCCATTCGGGCGTGGCGGAAATGGGCGGGGACCCCGCCGACGATCTGCTCTCCGTCATCGAAAATACCCTGCGCGAAATCCACAAGACCGTCAGCGGCCAGTTCATTTCCGCCAACAAGGACAACCGCCAGTATTTTCTCGATCTCAAAAAGACCGATGACTACGACGCGCTCGTCGAGAAGCGCAGCGAAACCCTCAGCGACGACGTGCTGGACCGCTATTACTACGACGCGCTCAAACAGGTGTTGGAATGCACCGACATTCCGACGCACATCACCGGCTTCCAAATCTGGCAGCACGAAATCGAATGGCAGGATCGCAAGGCGGGCCGGCTCGGCTATCTGTTCTTCGGCGCTCCCAACGACCGCTCCACCGCCGTCCCGACTCGCGAGTTCTATCTCTATTTCATCCAGCCGTTCGACAAACCCGACTACACCGACGAGAAACGCGCCGACGAAGTCTTTTTCCGGCTCACGGGCAA
This sequence comes from Verrucomicrobiota bacterium, assembly GCA_035327385.1. Lineage (GTDB taxonomy): Bacteria > Verrucomicrobiota > Verrucomicrobiia > Limisphaerales > JADLHS01 > DAOLDN01. The sequence goes on from DAOLDN010000037.1 coordinate 8,735, forward strand.
GGATGAAGACTTTACCACCGCGTTGAAGCTCTACGCCGCCGCGCTCGAACTCGGCTCGATTTCGTCCGGCGTCAAAAAGCAAACTTACGAAAAAAAGGCACTGGAACATCTCGGCACGCTGACCAAGTGGCTGCGCGAACATATCTTCCAAGCCGTCGAAGTCACCTATCAGGGCTCGCGCAAGAAATTCGTCGAATGGCTCAAGGTCGCCGGCAGCGGCGGCACGTTGAACATCCGCGACGCCGTGAACGCCGTCGCGTCGAAATGCCTGGGCGAACACTTCACCAATTGTGCGCCGGAATATCCGCGTTTCTCCGCGCTCGTCACCTACGGCCAGGGCGGCAACGCGCCGCAGGCCGCGCAGGAAGCCTTGCGCGGCATCGCGCAGCCCAACCGCACCAAGCAGGCCAATGCCGTGCTCGATGCCTTGGAACTCCTCGACGCCGAGAAGATTGATCCCTCGAAATCCCGCTACGCCAAGCACGTCCTGTCGCTCTTGAAAGCCAAGGGGCAAGGCCAGGTCGTCAACCGGCCCGAAATCATCACCACGCTTGAGCCGGGCATCGAGTTCATGTTGCCGGACAAGTTCCGCCTTGAACCCCTGTGGGTCAGCGTCACGCTCGCCGCGCTCGTTCATTCCGGCGACGCCGTGCTCGCCGTGCCGGGCGCGAAGTTCGACGCCACCAGTCTTGGCACGCTCGCCACCACGCCGGTTGCCGACCTGCTCAATTTCAAGCACGTCGAGCGGCCCAAGGATTGGAACATTCCCAGCCTCAAGGCGCTGTTCGAGTTGATGGATCTGTCGCCCGGCCAGGCGGTGATGGTCACGCAGGGCAGCGCCGAGGCTGTCCAGCAGTTGCACAAGGTCATCGGCGAGCGCGTCGAAAAACTCGTCAAAGCCAACCAGCAGCTTGCCAGCGGCATCCCGTTTTGGGGGCAAAACCTGTTCACCGACGCCGAGGTGGAGAAGTTTTCCGCGCTGCTCACCAAGGCCAAGGAGTTCCTTGAAAGCCTCCAAGCCTACAACACGCCGGGCAAGCTCAAGAATTTCAAATACGACGCCGACGACATCAAGGGCTACGCCGGCACGTTCGCCCGGCTGAAGGAAGTCGAGCAGTTGCAGGCGTATTGCGCCGAACTCGCGCAGTTCACTCAATATCTATCCGCCGCCGAGGCGATCCTCCCCGAAAGCCATCCGTGGGTGGCCGAGAGCAAGCAGAAGCGCACTGAGTTGCTCACCGAGATTCGCAAGCCCGCCCAGCGCGAGTCCGAAGCCTTCAAGGCCGACGCCTTGAAGCAGTTGAAAAAACTCAAGGCCGGCTACATCAAGACCTATCTCGATCTCTACAAAAAGGCCCGGCTCAGTCTCACCCAGGACAAGGAGAAGAAAGACCTGCTGGGCGATTACCGGCTCAAGCATCTGCGCCGGCTCGCCACCGTCACGTCCATCAATTCCGTCCAGCTTACCGAGTTCGACAATCAGGTGGGCAAGCTCCGCACCGGCACGGTGCTCACCGACAAAGACCTGGAGAACGAACCCAAATCGCCCGACGGCTTCTGGCCCGGCATGGAAGACACCAGCGTTTCCGCCGAGACGCGCCTCGCCGGTCTCAAAACCGAACTCGAAAAGATTCACAAAAGCTGGACCAAAAGCCTGCTCAACGACTTGGCCGACCCCGTCATTCAGGGCAATTTCGAGCTGCTCAAAGCCCCGCAGAAAAAACTGCTCAAGGATTTCATGGCGGCCAAGGAACTGCCCGATGAAATCTCCACGGAATTTCTCACCGCCATCCAGCAGGCGTTGTCCGGCTTGGCCAAGTTGCCCGTGCGCCTCGACGATTTGAAAAAGGCGCTGTTCCCGGACGGCAGCCCCGCCACGCCCGCCGAGTTCAAGGAACGCTTCAACGCCTACCTCGACCAGATTCTCAAAGGCCGCGACGCCGCCAAAGTGCGGTTGGTGATTGAGTAAAACGCCATGACGCCGATAACATTATGTGGAGCAGGCACGCCGGCCCAAATCTGGCATCGCTCTTGCACACATTTTTGTCGTTGTCGTAGCGGCTACGTTGTGCCACATTTGGGTCAGAAGATTTTAATCCGCTACGCCAGTAGGCTGGCAAAAAACGTTGCCCACAGGCCCGCAAGGGTCTGTGGGCTTCTCCTTTTCCCATTATGAAAAAAACCGCACTGCTCATTGACGGTGGCTGGTTCAGCAAGGGGCTGGGCAAAATTTTGAACCTGCCCAACCGCTGGCCCAACGCCGCTCAGGTCGTCAAAAACGCACGCGCCGTCCTCGAAGCGGACGAGGAATTGTTTCGCATCTTCTACTACGACTGCGAGCCATTTGACCGCGAAGTGACCAATCCAGTGGACGGCTCGAAGGTGAATTACAAAAACATGCCCGCCTACGCCGCCCGCAAACAATTCTTCTTCGATCTCGGCCAGACCGGCTACGTCGCGCTGCGTCGCGGTGAGCTCAAGGCGCGCGGCTGGGAGTTTAGTAGTCACTACCGCGCCGCTCTCATGGCCGGTGGCGCGGCAGCACCAGCACCGGGAGCACCAGCGGCAGCAGCACCAGCCCCGGCGGCAGTTGCTCCCACACCGCAGGACGTTTATCCCAACTTTGAGCAGAAAGGCGTGGACATGCGTATCGGCATTGATGTCGCCACCCTCTCGCTTAAACGAGTGGTGGACCGCATCATCTTGTTTTCCGGCGACACCGACATGATTCCGGCCATGAAGCTCGCTCGCCGCGAAGGCTTGCAGGTCTTCGTCGTCAAACTCAATCCCTGGCCGCTCAAGCACACTCTCATTGAAGATAGCGACGGCGTCCGCCTGCTCACTCCCACGCCATGAGCCAATCCAATCTCAATCTCTCCGCCAAAGCCACCGGGCCGGTGGAATGTCTCGGCCAGAAATTTCCCAGCGACGAGGCGCGGCGCGAGCACTTCCTGAAATTGCTGGCGCAGAAGCTGAAAGACCCGGAGTTCCGCAAGATCGAGGGTTTTCCCATCGGCAAAGACGATGACATTCTCGCGCTGTCTGACCCGCCATATTATACTGCGTGCCCAAATCCTTGGCTCGCTGACTTCGTGAAAGGCTATGGCACGCCCTACGATCCGAAGCAGCCCTACCATCGCGAGCCGTTTGCAGCGGATGTGAGTGAGGGGAAAACCCACGCCATTTACACTGCTCATGCCTACCACACCAAAGTCCCGCATCGGGCTATCATGCGATACATACTCCACTATACCCAGCCGGGCGATGTGGTATTCGATGGATTTAGCGGCACTGGAATGACTGGCGTGGCTGCCCAATTTTGCGGTGACCGAACGGAGGTTCATGAACTCGGCTATCGCGTCCAACCAGATGATTCCATCGTAAACGAAGAGGGCAAGGTGTGTTCACGTCTCGGCGCTCGACGGGCGATCCTCGATGACCTCGCGCCTGTCGCGAGTTTTATCGCAGCAAACTACAACACGCCTGTTAATGCGGTCGAGTTCGAGAAAGAAGCGGCAAGCCTCTTGGAAAAAGTTACGGATGAATGCGGCTGGATGTTTGAGACGAAGCACAAGGATGGAAGAACAGGCCGTATAAACTATACGGTCTGGAGCGAGGTGTTCAGTTGCCCGGAGTGTGCGACGGAAATTGTCTTCGTTAAAGAAGCTTTCGACCGCAAAGCGAAAGAAGTCCTTGATGAATTTGACTGCCCCAAGTGCAAAGCCACCCTTTCCAAAGATAGGCTGCTACTCCTTTACGAGTCACGACACGATTCGATTGTGGGTGCGACGGTAAAAGTGCCAAAGCGTGTGCCGGCGATCATCAATTACACAGTCGGCAGTCACAAGTTTGAGAAAGACCCCGACGAAACCGACCTCGCAATTCTTGAAAGAATCAGCAAACTACCATTGCCAAAAGAGATACCGAATCTGGCGTTGCCCGATATGCAAATGGCACGCGTAGGAAGAATGCAGCCTGCGGCAATTAAGTTTATCCACCAGTTTTTTCTACCAAGAGCTGCACATTCACTTGCCAGCCTTTGGCGACACGCGAAAGCCACGAGCAACCGCAACCTTCGTTCAGCACTGCTATTCTTTGTCGAGCAAGCGATCTGGACGAAATCCGTCTTGAATAGATACCGTCCTAGTGGGTTCTCGCAAGTGAACCAGTTTCTGAGCGGTGTGTTTTACGTTCCTTCCCAGCATTCCGAACCGAGCCCGTGGTATGTCTTGGAAGGCAAAGCGGATCGCCTTGTCAAAACCTTCGGATTATTGAAACCCCAGCTTGGACGTTCGATCATTACGACCCAAGACTGCTCATCAATATCGATACCAAATGGTTCAGTGGACTATATTTTTACCGACCCGCCATTCGGTGAGAACATCTATTACTCAGACCTGAACATCCTCATCGAGTCTTGGCACGGAGTTAGAACAAATCCGGGCAAAGAGGCGATCGTTGACAAAGTTAAACAAAAGGCGCTCAAGGAATACCAGCAACTGATGCAGAAGTGCTTTGAAGAATACTTCCGCATCCTTAAGCCCGGTCGCTGGATAACAGTCGAGTTCTCCAACTCACAGGCGGCAGTATGGAACGCCATTCAGACGACACTACAAGAAGCCGGTTTCGTCGTCGCGAATGTGGCTGCGCTAGATAAACAGCAGCGTAGTTTCCAGTCAGTAACGTCTCCCACGGCTGTCAAACAAGACTTGGTCATTTCTGCCTACAAACCGAATGGCGGGCTGGAAGAACGGTTTGCCAAGCGTGGCGAGACGGAAGAAGGCGTATGGGATTTCATGCGCACGCATTTGAAAAATCTTCCCGTCGTCAAAGCCAAAGGCGGCCAGTTGGAATTTGTCGCCGAGCGTGACCCGCGC
>DAOLDN010000038.1:0-13600 GCA_035327385.1 Verrucomicrobiota bacterium
CCGGTCGCCATCCCGGCGACGCTCAACAGGAAATCAAGGTGAGCCTGCTCAACAGCAACGATGAACTGGATTGCGCGAACGACGTGCCGTTGCAGTTCGGCGACGTGATCGAAATCCCGGAGCGCGTCCACGCGTTGAATGAAGTTTCAACCGATCCCGCGTCAGAGGTGGAACGCATCTTTGCCGAGGCAGACCGCAGAATACTTCCGGCGCGGGCGCTTCGAGAACCGGAAGCATTGGCAACCAATTCAGCGTTGGTGACAATCCGCGCGGCTGAAGCGGCGAGAATGGCCAATGCCGAACGCCTGGCCTGTTTGCGGAAGACGATCCAACTGACGGCAGCCGGGCAGACCGCCACGTTCAAAATGGACTCCTGGCAAATGGCCGGGTTTCTGCCACAGGCGTTCGTCCGGTCGGAGGCGCGCGCCGTGTTGCGTTCCTCATCAGACCTGTCGCGGGTGAAAGTGACCCGCAAGGACTCAATCTCCGGCAAAACCGTGACGCTGACCGTGGATTTATCCGTAAGCGCCCCGGCAGACAACAATCTCTGGCTTCAAGACGGCGACGTGATCGAAGTGCCGGACCGACCGTGACTTTCCCGGCGGGCCATGTCCGTCGCAAAAGCAGGTTCGCCAAAAAATCTTTTGCGCGTGAGGAAACCCGGCGAAGCCAGTCCAACATGATTGTGACCGGACGGGGGATGACTGTCCTCCGTTGGCGAATCACCCGGAAGTTTGCTTGAACAACATCGCGCCCTTGCGTATCCAACAACCGACACACCCATGAACATCAAATCGCTCCTCCTGCCGGGAGTGTTGTTTCTCTGCGCAGGCATTGTCATCGGTTACGCCGTCGGGCGACGGACGGCTTCGCCAGGGGCGGCTGCGATTGCCACCGATTCCTCCGACACCAGCAACCTCACGAACGCTTCGCGGCGCAGTCTGTTCCGTTCAGCCTCCGGTTCGCAGAGTTCCGAATCGGACGGTGAAAGTCTTGAAGCGCAGTTGAAGAACGCGGCGTCCAAACCTTTCCGCAAACGGTGGGAAGCGTTGCGCGATCTGGCCCGCTCCATCCCGCCGTCGCAGGCGCGACAGGCCATTGAACTGGCGGAAAAAGTCCTGCCGCGCCAGGAATTCTGGAATTTCCGCTGGAATTTGCTGGAGAAATGGGCCGAAGCCAGTCCGCTCGACGTTCTGGCTTACGGCGAATCTCTCAAGAACCGGCAGGAGCGTTCTCAGACGATTCAATCCGCGCTCACGGCCTGGGCGCGAAACGATCCCGACGCGGCGCTCGCGTGGGTCGCCAAACAGTCCGCCGGTTCAGAGAAACGGAGTTACCAGTCGTCGGTCGTTCGCGGCATTGCCGAAGCCGATCCCGAACGGGCGCTGGAATTGTTGAACGAATCGCCCGACTATGAACGCCGCTGGATCAGGAACGACATCATCAACGCCATGGCCGAATCCAATCCCCAGGCCGCGGCGGAGATGGCGATTTCGCAATTCAGTTCCGAACGCTACAGCGGATTCAATGACGGCCAGTTGGGGCAGGTCATGCAAAAATGGATGAGCCAGGACCCGGACGCGGCGGTGGCATGGTTCAGTTCGCAGCCGGAGAACGTCCTGCGCCGCCGCTCCACGTTGAACGGCATCCAGCAGATGGCATGGAACCAACCGGAAGCGGCAATCCGGCTGATTGATCTGATCCCTTCCAGCGAGTCGAAGGACAACGTCCTGAGTTCCGCGCTCCAGTCGTGGGGACAACGCGACCTCGACGCCCTCAAAAACTGGATCGCCCAAGCAACCGATCCGAACGAAAAGACTCTCGGTCAACTGGCCTATGCGCAGGGCCTGGCTGCAACGGATCCAGCCGCCGCTGTCGCCGCTTTACAGGGCGTGAAGGTCAATCAGCGCCAGACTTACGCGTTCAATCAGGTTTTCAGCGAATACGCACAGCGCGACCCGAACGCCGCGCTGCTCGCCGCCCAGAACATCACCGATCCCGCAGCGCGCCGTTCCGCGATCACCGGCGTGGTCAACGGCTGGGCGCAGACCGACCCCGCCGCAGCCGCCGCGTACGCGCTCGCATTGCCCGGCGGCCCGACTCGCAGCGAAGCCGTCAGCGCGGCGGCCGCAATCTGGGTGGAACGCGATCCACAGGCCACCCTCGACTGGCTCAAACAAGTCCCCAACCCGACCCTCCAGCGTCAGATGATCGAGCGGGCGATGTGGACATTGACGGAGAACGATCCGGCGAAGGCGGCGGAATTCGTTTCCGTCCTGCCGCCGGGCCAGAGCCAGATGAATTTAATTTCGCGAGTGGCCGAACAATGGGCCAACGGACGATTTGATGAGGCGTTGGACTGGGTAAAATCACTGCCGGACGGCGCGGCCAAAAACGCCGCCTTCGAGCGCATGTCCAGCCAATGGGTGGAATACGACGCCAGGGACGCGGCGGCGTTTGCAAAGGACCTTCCGTCCGGCCAGTTGCGCGACCGGATGTTGAACCAGATTGCGGGAAACTGGTCGTGGCGCGATCCGGAGGAGGCGATGAAATTTGCGCAGGAACTTCCCGGTGACGCTTCGCGACAACGTTTCATGGAACAGGTGCTTGGAAATTGGTCGGGCCGCGATCCCGAAGCCGCCGCCCAGTACGCCGCGTCGTTGCCAGACGGCCAGGGCCGCAGCGACATCTGGCGACAGATTGCCGGTCGCATGGCCGGCAACGATCCTTCCGCGGCGCTGAACTGGGCCAACACGTTGCCGGCTGGCGAAGGTCGCGCGGCGGCCATCTCCGGCGCGCTCGGCTCGTGGGCTTCAGTGTCACCACAGGACGCGGCGGATTACGTCGCATCACTGTCCGGCGATGAACAGATGCGCGGCGTCAAAGCCGTCATCAACAGCATGGTGGGCGCGGACGCGCCCTACACGGCCACATGGATCGCGCAATTCCCGGAAGGCCGAACGCGCGAGGACGCCGGTTCATCCCTCATCCGCACCTGGGCAAGACAGGACCCGCAGGCAGCCGCGACATGGATGGCGACTTTGCCCGACGGTCCCACGCGCCAGAAGGCCGCCGAGCAATTTGTCGGTCAAGCCGCCTCACTCGAACCGCAACTGGCCTGGTCGTGGGCGCTGACAATCACCGATCCGACCAAACAGACCGAGGCATTGAAAACAGCCGGTCGCCAGTGGTTGAAAGCCAGCGACGCTGAGGCACGAAAGACGATTCAAAACAGCGGTCTGCCGGACAACGTCATTAACGACGTGTTTGAATCGGCCAAGTAACTGACCGCACCCGCGCGAATAGCGTCAGAGAACTGGCGTCCGTCCTCCTGGCCCGGAACGCCGGCTTCAGCCGGCAGATTTGCGGAGACGACACTCCGCTGCCGGCTATAGCGGTTTCAAAAATTCTGTAGCCGTTCATTGGCCGCAAAAGAACGCAAAGAACGCAAAAGCTCCTTTCCCTTTTGCGTTCTCTGTGTTCTCTCGCGGCTATGGTTTTACTGAATTTGCTATAAAGCGCGGCGATCCGCGCCGTTGTGCGAGATTGCGCGCGGGGGCGCGCAACGGTAGTTTCACGACTGATGTCTGAACATGCAGTCGAACCGAGGGCCGCCGCGTCACCCACTCCATTATGGCTTCTGTTGCGCGTCAACGCGGTGCAAACGTGGCGCAAACTGCTCGCCATCCGGCAGCAGTCGCGCCTGCTGTCGTCGGTCATCGGACTGTTCGTATTGAGTTATCTCGCCCTGGCGTTCTGGTTGATCTACCGCGGATTGAAGTTTCTCACGATTTTTCCGGGACTGGGCGCGGTGCTGACGGAACGATTGTTGTTTCTGTTGTTTTCGTTCCTGTTCGCCTTGTTGTTGTTGAGCAATCTCATCCTGAGCTACACGAACCTGTTCAAGAACAACGAGGCGTCGTTCCTGATGACGATGCCGGTTTCCAGCCAGACGATCTTTCGCTGGAAACTGATCGAATCGTCGCTGCTGGCGTCGTGGGCGTTTTTGTTTCTCATCGCCCCTTTGCTGGCGGCGTTCGGACTGGTGCGCGATGTGTCGTGGCATTTTTACGCGCTGACGGTGTTTCTGGTGGGATTGTTCATCGTGCTGCCCGGTGTGGCGGGCGCGTGGGTGGCGATTCACATCGGACGCTATCTCGACCGGCGCAGTTTTCAGATCGCCGTGGTGACGACCGCGATGGTGTTGCTGGCGGGCGTTGCGTTCTGGTGGAAAACCCACGGCATTGACGAGGAGTTCACGGAGACGCGGACGCTGGATGTGATGGACCGTTTGCTGGTGCGCACGCGGTTCGCGTTGTTCCCGTTTCAGCCCGGTTACTGGCTGTCGTCGTCCGTTCTCAACTGGGCGGACGGCGCGATTGCGGGGGCTGGATTCTTCGCGCTGATCCTGCTGAGTCACGCGCTGTTCTTCGGATTCATCGCGTTCACAAGCTGGGGTGGAATGTTCTACGACACGGCGTCGGCGGTGCAAAGCCGCGCAAGCGCGTTCGGTCGCTGGAAATGGTCCGGAGCGCGCGACGCGACCGAGAACACGCCGGGGCTGATGGAACGCATCGCAGGGCGTCTGGATTGGTTGAATCCGGACACGCGGGCGCTCGTCGTCAAAGACATCCGCATGTTCTGGCGCGACACCACGCAATGGGGACAATCCGCCATGTTGTTCGGATTGCTGGCGGTGTACATCGTGAATCTCAGAAATTTTTCGCACCAATTGACGAGCCAGTTCTGGGTGAACCTGGTTTCGTATCTCAATCTCGCGGCGTGTTCGCTGAATCTGGCGACGGTGACCACGCGGTTCGTGTTCCCGCAATTCTCGCTGGAAGGCCGCCGGCTGTGGATCATCGGCATGTCGCCGATGGGTCTGTCGCAGGTCGTCCGCGCCAAATACTGGCTGGCGAGCGCGATGTCGCTGGTCGTGACGTTGAGCCTGATGACGTTGTCGTGCCAGTTGCTGAAGATGTCGTGGGGGCGGACGGCGATGTTCGGCGTGGTCATCACGGTCATGACTTTTGCGCTGAACGGTCTGGCGGTGGGACTGGGGGTGTTGTATCCGAATTTCAAGGACGCCAATCCCGGCAAGATCGTCAGCGGCTTCGGCGGGACGTTGTGTCTGGTGTTGAGCTTCCTTTACATCGTGGCGTGCGTTCTGTTGCTGGGCATGGGCACGAACAGCATTCTGACGGATGATTTATGGGCCGGCATCAGCATCACGGTGTTCGGCATGTTGTCCCTTGCCGTCGGCTGGCTGCCCATGCGCCTGGCGTTCAACCGGCTGAAGGGATTTGAGGTCTGACTGCTTCAGTCACTTCAGATTTTCCGGATTCAGCGGCCTCAAATCCTTCGGCAGAAAGATGCCGTCCTTGCGGATCAGTTCATCGTCGAACCACACTTCGCCGCCGCCCCATTCCTTGCGTTGGATCAGCACCATGTCCCAATGCACCGCGCTCTTGTTGCCGTTGCCGCAATCCTCGTAGGCCGCGCCCGGAGTGAAGTGCAACGACCCGGCAATCTTCTCGTCGAACAGGATGTCGCACATCGGACTCAGGATGTAAGGATTGAACCCCAGCGAAAATTCGCCGATGTAACGCGCGCCCGGATCGGTGTCCAGAATCTCATTGAGCTTCCTCGTGTTGTTGGAAGTGGCCTTGACGATTTTTCCGTCCTTCAACTCCAGCCGCACGTTCTCGAATTTGGTCCCGGAATAAATCGTCGGCGCGTTGAACTGGATGACGCCGTTGACCGAATCCTTGACCGGGCAGGAAAAGACCTCGCCGTCGGGAATGTTGCGGTCGCCCTTGCACATCTTCGCCCCGATGCCCTTGATGCTGAAGATGAGGTCCGTGCCCGGTCCGCGGAGATGCACGCGGTCGGCGCGTTTCATGCGCTTTTCCAACGGAATCATCGCGCGCGCCATCTTCGCGTAATCCATGGTGCAGACGTCGAAATACAGGTTCTCGAACGCCTCGGTGCTCATTCCCGCCGCCTGCGCCATGCTCGGCGAAGGCCAGCGCAGCACGCACCAGCGGGTCTTGTTGACGCGATGATTCAGGACGGGCCGCGTGACGCGCGAATACATGGACATGAAATCGGCCGGCACGTCGGAATTCTCGCTGACGTTGGCGCTGCCGCGGATGGCAATGTACGCCTGCACCTTTTTCATGCGGAACATTTCGATGTCGCGCAACAGTTCCGCGTGTTTCTGGTTGATGCCGCGCAGGATCTCGCGGGACACGCGCGTGTGGCGCACCTCGATGAGCGGAATGCCACCGGCCTCGCGGACGGCGCGCATCAGTTCGACGGAGAACTCGTCGGGCACATCAATCATGTCGAGCAGGGCGCGGTCGCCCTTTTTCACCTTGGTGGAATAATTGACCAGCAGGCTGGCCAGTTTCTTGTAACGCGGATCGGTCATAAATCGTGCGCAAAAGGCTATGGGAGAAACGGTGGTTGTCGAGAGAGGATTGGGGGTGGCGTATTGCGTGTTGCGTCAAGCATGGTCCCGAGCGTTGCTTGTGACGCGACATGACTTTCACGCATCACGCATCACGCGCGTCCACCACTTGAGCAGCCCGGCCAATACTTGACGCAACACGCAACACGCCGCTTTTTGCCACTTGAGACAATTCCGCGTTATGGCAGATTGCGCGCGTGAAAATTGCCTTAGTGTTGGCGGCCCTGTTATCATTTGCCGCCGTTTGTTATGCCCAGACCTCCGCCTTCACCTATCAGGGGCGGCTGTTGGACGGAGGATCGCCCGCTGGCACGAATTATGACATGCGGTTCACGCTGCACAGTTCCGACAACCAGACCAACGCCAACCAGGTGGGCAGCGTCGTCAACGTGGTGCCCGTGCCGGTCTCCAACGGCCTTTTCAAAGTGTCGCTGGACTTCGGCGCGATTGTCTTCGACGGCACGGCGCGCTGGCTGCAAATCAACGTGCGCCCGTATGGCGACACCAACGCTTATGTGTCGCTCTCGCCGCGCCAATTGATTACCTCCACGCCCTACGCCATACGTTCCATCAACGCCGTGAACGCAACCACAGCCGTCAACGTCACGGGCCCTTTGCCCGCCACTAACGTCATCGGCTCAATTGCCTCCTCAAACCTGCCGCCCAATGTGGCGTTGCTCAACAGCAATGCATTTTTTACGGGTAGCGTCAGCGCGACGCAATTCAACGGCAGCGGTGCCGGATTGTCCAATGTGTCGGCGGCGAGCCTGACGGGAACCGTGTCCGATGCGCGGCTTTCGCCCAACGTGGCGTTGCTCAACGCCAACGCCACCTTCAACGGAACGGTCACGGCCACCAACTTCGTCGGCTACGGCGGAGGATTGACCAACGTGCCGGGCCGCATTTTTGAGGTCATCCCCACAGGCTCGGCGATTCAGGCGCAGGCCAACACCGGTTACCTGACCACCAATCCGTCCGCGCCAGTTGTGGTGACTTTGCCGCCCACGATGAGAGTTGGCGAAACCGTTCGCGTTTCCGCCAGCGGCGCAGGCGGCTGGGTCATCGCCCAAAACCCCGGCCAATCCGTGTACGTCGCCAACATCCTAAACACACTGGGCCAGACCTGGGTCACAAACACCGGGTCAGTCAATTGGTCGGGGCTTGCAATGTCGGAAGACGGTTCCACGATTGCGGGCGTTGCCACAGGAAATTTCATCTTTGTCTCCACGAATTCCGGCAGCACTTGGACGAATCGCGATTCAGTCCGCAATTGGTCTTCGGTGGCGATGTCCGCCGACGGCACAAAGATGGTCGCAGCGGTCAGACCCGGTTTCATTTACACCTCGGCCAATTCCGGCGGGACATGGCAACAACAGAACAATTCCGGGAATCGCGGCTGGTCGGCGGTGGCAAGTTCGTTGGATGGAACACATCTCGTGGGCGTCGTCACCAACGGATTGATTTACACATCACCCGATTCCGGGGCGACGTGGACCCCGCGCGCCTTCCCTGCAAACTGGGTCTCGGTCGCCTGTTCCGGCAACGCCTCCAATCTGGTCGCCGTGGTCCAGGGTGGACGCATTTACACTTCTCCAAATTTCGGTGCGACGTGGAAGACCAATGGCATCATAGCAGGCTGGAAGGCTGTGGCATCGTCCTCCGACGGCAGCGCAATGGTGGCTGTGCCCAATCCCGGCCAGATTCACACCTCGTCTGACTTCGGCTCGACATGGTCACCGTTGGGCACATCCGCCGCATGGGCCAGCGTGGCGTCCTCCGCGGACGGCTCACGAATTATCGCTGGCGTCAATCCCGGTGTCGTTTCTCTTTCCACGGATTTCGGTTTCACCTGGCGCACGCCGGGAGCATTGCCGTCCAACCTGGGGTGGAATGCGGTGGCGATGTCCGGCGACGGCAGCACAGCTGCTGCGGCACCGCTGGCGAACGGGATCTACATCACCGGTGCCTCCAGCACCACTGTCGGCACCAACGGTCTTCTCAGCGGCGCAAGGTTGTCGGCGGTGGAACTGCAATACATCGGCGACGGCCAGTTCATGCCCATCAGCTTCACCGGCAACATCCATTACAAGTAGGCCCGGAGGATTCGTTGAGAACGGAGCGCCGCGTTTAACCGGCGCAAAGATTTCATTTCAACCGTGCACGGCTTTGCTGAATAATCCGCGCACGATGTTTGAACTGCTGAAATCCGACGCGCACAGCCGCGCCCGGCTCGGACGATTGACGACCGCTCATGGCGTCGTGGAAACGCCCGTCTTCATGCCGGTGGGCACGCAGGGCAGCGTCAAGGCGCTCGACCCCCGCGAACTGATCGAGACCGGCACGCAAATCATTCTCGGCAACACCTACCACCTCTACATCCGGCCCGGCATGGACATCATCCGCGCCGCAGGCGGCCTGCACCGGTTCATCAACTGGCACAAACCCATCCTCACCGACAGCGGCGGATTCCAGGTGTTCAGTCTCGCAAAAATTCGGAAGATCAAGGCTCACGGTGTCGAATTCCGTTCGCACCTCGACGGCTCTCCACTGTTTCTCGGGCCGAAGGAGGCCATGGAAATCCAGCGCACGCTCGGCTCGGACATCGCCATGGTCTTTGACGAATGTCCTCCGCACGACGCGCCTGCAAAAGAACAGCGTCTTGCGGTGGAACGCACCATCCGCTGGGCCGGTGAATGTCGCGAACAATCACGCGCGCCCGGCCAGCTCGTGTTCGGCATCGTCCAGGGAGGCAGCAACGCCGCCTTGCGCGAGGAATGTGCAAAGGCCCTTGTCGCGATGGAATTCGACGGCTACGCCATCGGCGGCGTCAGTGTCGGCGAACCCGAACCGGAAATGATGAAAGCCGTCGAGCTGGCCGAGCCGTTTCTGCCCGCGCACAAGGCGCGATACGCCATGGGCCTGGGCACACCGGCGCAGATGATCGAACTGATCGCGCGCGGCGTGGACATGTTCGATTGCGTGCTGCCCACGCGCGTGGCGCGCAACGGCACGGCGTTCACCCACAAAGGCGCGGTCAGCATCAAGGCCGGAATGTTCAAGGCCGATTTCACGCCCATCGAGGAAGGCTGCGAATGTTATGCCTGCCGCCATTTTACAAAGGCTTACCTGCGACATCTGCTCAACGTGAACGAAATCCTCGGCCTGCGAATGTTGAGCGTCCACAATTCCCACATGTTCCTCAAAGTGATGGCCGACGCGCGGGCTGCCCTGGCGGCGGGAACCTTTTCGGATTACCGGCGCGAGTTCATCGCCAACTACGTTCCCACGCGCCGCGTCCTGTCCGCGCGAGCCGCCGCGTCGCTGGAACGCTGACAAAAATGTATCCTTCCCGCGCCGACAGCCGTCCTCGTATGCGAGACAGGAAAATGTCCGGGGACGAAACCTCACGCGCATGACAACACCGCTCACACCCTTCGAGCACCACGCGCGAACACGCATCGTGTTCGGCGACGGTTGTGTCGAACGCGCCGGCGAACTGGCGCGCGAGATCGGAGCGCGCCGCGTGTTGCTGGTCACGGACGCGGGCATCGTCAGCGCCGGCCACGCCGCGCGCGTGGAACAACTGCTCCGCCACGCCGGTCTGGATGTGGCGGTGTTTGATCAGGTGCGCGAGAACCCGACCACGGCTTGCGTGGGCCGGTGTGTGGAGGCGGCGCAGGCGTCGCAATGTGATACGATCATCGGGCTGGGCGGCGGCAGTTCCATGGACACGGCCAAGGGCTGCAATTTCATTCTCACCAACGGCGGCCGCATGCGGGATTATTGGGGCGTCGGCAAGGCGACGAAACCGATGCTGCCGTTCATCGCCATCCCCACCACTGCGGGCACGGGCAGCGAATGTCAGTGCGCGGCGCTGATCGCCGACGAGCAAACGCATCAAAAAATGGCGTGCCTTGATCCGAAAGCCGCCGCGCGCGTGGCCATACTGGATCCGGTGTTGACGTTGTCGCAGCCGCCGCGTGTGACGGTTTGCACGGGCATTGACGCCATCGCGCACGCGGTTGAAACAGCGGTGACGCGCAAACGGAATCCGTTTTCACAGATGTATTCGCGCGAGTCGTTCAAGCTGTGCGTGACGGCGTTTCCCGAGGTGATTGCGAATCCGCAAAATCTCGACGCCCGCGGAAGGATGTTGCTGGGCGCGTCGTTCGCCGGAGTGGCCATCGAACACAGCATGCTCGGAGCGGCCCATTCGGCAGCCAATCCATTGACCGCGCGCCACGGGATCGTCCACGGCCATGCCGTCGGTTTGATGCTGCCGCACGTCGTGCGGTTCAACGCCGACGACAAGGAAGCGCGGGCGGCTTACGCGGAAATGGCGCGGCAGTCGGGAATCGTCGGCGCGGGCGAAGGCGACCTGCATGCGGTGGACGCACTGGTGGCGAGATTGGAGTCCATCTTGTGCCTGGCGGACATCCCGCGTTTGCTCGCCGATTGCGGAGTGAAACACGAATCCGTTTCCGAACTGGCGGCCGAAGCGGCGGCCCAATGGACAGCCTCCTTCAACCCGCGGGCAATCACCGCAAAGGATTTCGAGGACATTTACAGGTCGGCCTTTTGAGCGCGAACATCAGTCCTTGATGATGAGGAAATACTTCGGGGAGATGGCGGTTTCCGATCTCGGCGATCCGAAATCGTTGTAGAGATATTCCACCTTGTAGTGATACTCGACGGATCCGGCACCGGGCGGCACGGGCACGAGGCCTTCCCAACGGTCTTTCAACAGTTGAACGCGCTGCATCGGATAAAACTGGCCGCCCACCGCCACCTGCGGCTGAATGCTGTCCCAGCGCAGGGCTTGAGCGCGGGAATTGAACTGGAACTCCACAGGATAGAGATTTTCGGCGTTCCGCGGCTGTTGGCGCGGCGTCAGATTGCTGAACGTCGTCGAGCAACCCGCCATCAGCAGCGGCAGCAGCAACAGTGGAAGAATTTTCTTCATCATAACCGCCCTGAGCCTTGCAAAAGACCCCCGGATTGTAAAGGTGGATTTGGAATCTCCACCCACCAAAGGATTGTCCATGTTTTGTCGCTTGATGTTTCACGGCGCTTCTTTAACCCTGTCGCGCACATACAGGATTCAACATGTCAAACGCGTTTCCACAGATAAAAAAAATCGGCTTCGAGGGACCCAAGTCCAGAAACCCTCTCGCTTTCAAGCATTACAACCCGTCCGAAATCATTGAGGGCCGCACGATGCACGACCATCTGCGTTTCTCGGTGGTCTATTGGCACACCTTCCGCGGAATGGGCTCCGATCCATTCGGACCGGGCACGGCCATCCGTCCGTGGGATGACGGCAGCAATTCCGTCAAAAACGCCCAAAACCGCGCGCGCGTGGCATTCGAATTCATTGAGAAACTTGGAGCGCCGTTCTACGCGTTCCACGATCGCGATGTCGCGCCGGAAGGCAAAACGCTTTCCGAATCCAACAAGAACCTCGACGCCGTCGTGAAGGTGCTCAAGCAGGAACAACAACGCACGGGCATCAAACTGTTGTGGGGCACGGCCAATCTGTTTTCAAATCCTCGTTTCGTCCACGGTGCCGGCACGAGCTGCAACGCCGACGTGTTCGCCTACGCCGCCGCGCAGATCAAGAAGGCGATGGAAGTCACGCACGAACTGGGCGGCGTGGGTTACACCTTCTGGGGCGGACGCGAAGGTTACATGACGCTCCTCAACACGGACATGAAACGCGAACTGGACCACCTCGCGAAGCTGTTGCACATGGCCGTGGACTACAAAAAGAAGATTGGCTTCAAAGGACAGTTCTACATCGAACCCAAACCCAAGGAACCGACCAAGCATCAATACGACTCGGATTCCGCCGCGTGCCTGAATTTCCTTCGCGAATACGACCTGCTGCCGCACTTCAAGCTGAACATCGAGACCAACCACGCCACGCTCGCGGGCCACACGATGGAACACGAACTGGAAGTCGCTGGCGCGGCGGGTGCGCTCGGCTCCATTGACGCCAACACAGGCGACGAATTGCTCGGCTGGGACACGGACCAGTTCCCCACCAGCTTTTATCTCACAGCCAAGACGATGCTTGTCGTCCTCAAATACGGAGGATTCAAGACCGGCGGCGTGAATTTCGACGCCAAGGTGCGACGCGAAAGTTTCGAGCCGATGGACCTGTTCCACGCCCACATCGGCGGCATGGACGCGTTTGCGCGCGGATTGAAGATCGCCGCCGCCATCCGCAAGGACGGGCGACTGGCGGAATTCGTCCGCTTGCGTTACGCGTCGTGGGATTCCGGCATCGGCACCAAGATCGAGTCCGGCAAATCCAACTTTAAGGAACTCGAAGCCTACATCCTCAAGAAGGGTGACGCTGCTCCCAATGTCAGCGGACGCCAGGAATTCCTTGAGAACCTGATTAACGAGTTTATCTGAACTGCGGTCTGAATCGTTCGGGCTTGAGCCTGTAACAAACGAACGAATCGCAAAACGGGTCGTGGACTGCGGCGGGAAGCGTAGCGCCACTCCGCTGTTCTGTAGGATAAACAACGCTCGCCCGCAGAGCTGCCCTTTCTCCGAGTGAAAGCGCCGTCGCCGCTTCGCTCTGCCGCCACAGTTCAAAACCGTGCGGGAGTTTGTGAATCAAACTCACATTGTCACTCGCTCTTGGACTACCGCGTTTGTCTGAATTCGTCTGGACAGCCAATTTTCCAGGTGCAATGTCGAAGGCGACAATCAGAATAGACTGCGGACGACACAGTTGAGCATCATCTGCTGGCATCAGGGCAAAGTTCCGTGTTCGGGGAATGCCGCACCCAGCGGCGGGATAGTGCGGTGCGTTCCGGCTGCTTTTCGGGTTTGCGAATGAAACCGCCAGCCGAGCGCGATGGCCGCCGCGCCCAGTCCAGTCGCCAGACCGATCCAGATTCCCAACGCGCCGAGTTTTGCCGGGAACGCCAGCAGCGAACCCAACGGCACCGCCAGCGCCCAATACGCCAGCACCGCGATGAACGCCGGCACACGCACGTCCGCCAGGCCGCGCAACGCCGAGAGGGATGTCACCTGCACTCCATCGGCAATCTGGAACAGCGCCGCGACAATGAGCAGTTGCGCTGTCAGATCCACGACCGTGGGCGACGCGAT
>DAOLDN010000039.1:0-13552 GCA_035327385.1 Verrucomicrobiota bacterium
GCCCCCAAGGCCGCCGAAAAGAAACTGGCCCTCGCTTCCTCCGTCGAGGATTCCATCCCCAAAACCCGCGTCAGCGACGTCACCCGCCTGCGCCAGATCATCGTCAACCTCATCGACAACGCCGTCAAATTCACGACGACGGGCGAGGTCGTCATCGAGGTCACGTCCGCTTCCCACGGGCCTCGCGCCACGCAATCGGGCCAGACGCCGGACACGGATTTCCTGCGTCATCCCGAACAATGGCTGTTGCACTTTTCCGTTCGCGACACGGGCATCGGCATTCCCGTGGAGAAACAACATCGCCTCTTCAAATCCTTCCAGCAGGTGGACGCCTCCACCACGCGCCATTACGGCGGCACGGGCCTTGGACTGGCCATCTGCAAACGGCTGGTGGAATTGTTGGGCGGCAAAATCTGGGTCGAAAGCCAGGCCGGCAAGGGCGCCACGTTCCACTTCACCATCCTCACAAAAGCCTCCGCCGCCACAGCGCCGCCAAACTGGCAGTTGCCCCAGCCGCAACTCTCAGGCAAACGATTGCTCCTCATCGAGGACAACGCTGCCAACCGGCAGGTCATCAAACACCGGGCCGAACAATGGGGACTGCACGTCGCCGAAGCCACCACCGGCAACCAGGCCCTCAGTTCCGTGGCCAAGGAACAGCCGTTCGACGCCATCATCCTCGATCTCCAACTGCCCGATGTGGACGGATTCGACCTTGCCGCTGAAATCCGCAAACTGCCGGCGGGCAACGCCGCCCCGTTGCTGTTCATGTCCTCGGCGCGACTTCGCAGCGACGACACGCGCCCCGCCGAACTGGGCGTGTCGGTCATGGTCCACAAACCCGTCCGCCCCGCGCAGTTGCTCGACGTCCTGTGCCGCGCCATGAGCGTTCAATTGCAGCGCGAGAAAAAATCCGCTCCCGTTCCCGCCCTCGACACCACCCTGGCCCAGCGCCTTCCCCTGCGCATTTTGCTGGCCGACGACAACCCCATCAACCAGAAGGTCGGCGTCAGCGTCCTTCACAAACTCGGCTACCGCGCCGATGTCGCCCAGAACGGAATCGAAGTCATCCAGGCGCTGGAACACAAGCCCTACGACATTTTGTTCCTCGACGTTCAGATGCCCGAGATGGACGGACTGGAATGTGCCCGGAAGATTTCAGCCCGCTGGACGCGCGACAAACGGCCCGTCATCATCGCCATGACGGGCAACGCATTGATGGGCGACCGCGAGAAATGCCTGGGCGCGGGCATGGACGATTACGTCGCAAAACCGGTCCGCGTCTCCGAACTCCAGACCGCGCTGGAACGCTGGGGGCCGACCAAGTCCCGTTCCCACGAATCCACCCATTTTCACCGCAAGGCGCTGGCCTCCGCCGGATTGCTGGATGAATCCATGCTGGCCGAATTGCGCGAAATGTCGCCCGGCGATGGCAAAAACATGCTGCACGAGCTGATTGATCTTTATCTCGACACCGCTCCGGATCGCATCCAACAAATCATTCAACACTCCAACGATCCCGCCAAACTGGGATTCCACGCGCACGCCCTCAAAAGCATCAGCCTCAACCTCGGCTGCAAAAAAGTCGTGGAACTGGCCCAGAAACTTGAGGACATGGCCAACGCCGGCAACGTGGCTCAATCTCCTCCGCTCATCACGGACCTCGAAAAGGTGTTCAAACAGACAATGATTCAGTTGGCCGCCGTGCGCGAACAGGAATCGGGAAAGTCCGGCGACACCTCGCCTCAAGCCGCGCAGTAATCCCGCGTGTTGACTGGCGCAAAGCGCTCAAGCCACAAAAAAGCCGTGGACGTTCGTCCACGGCTTTTTGGTTGAAATGGGTGCGACTACGCTCCGTTGTCGCCGATGGCTTCCACGGGGCAGCCTTCCTTGGCTTCCTTGCAGCGTCCTTCCTCTTCCGGATTCTCCGGCTGCTTATAGACGAAGGAATAGCCGCCATCCTCGTTGCGCTTGAAATTGTCCGGCGCCGTCTCCCGGCACAGGTCGCAGTCAATGCACTGGTTGTCCACGTAGTATTTTCCCGTAACGTTCTCTGGATATTTGTTCGCGAGGTCTGCCATAAAATCGTTGCCTTTCTTCACGGAAAATATGCGGACGCACCCCGGCGATGGCAAGCTTCAATTCCCCCGGAAGAAATTCTTTCCATCAATCTCGGCCCAACTATCCTCTCGGCCTGAAAATGGATGCTCAGAGAAAAACCAAGATCGTTGCGACACTCGGCCCGGCCACAGAATCGGCGGAAATGATCGCCCGCCTCATTGACGCCGGAGTCAACATCGTCCGCCTCAACATGTCCCACGCGCCTCATGATTGGGTGCGCCGTGTGGTCGCCGACATCCGCGCCGCCGCCGCCCAACGCAACCGTTTCATCGGCATCCTCATGGACACTCAAGGCCCCGCCATCCGCACCGGCGACCTCAGCGTTCCACTGGATTTGAAACCCGGCCAGAAATTCACGCTCACCGTTCGCGGCGAACGCAGCGAGGAGGAACATTCCGTGGACGTGAATTACGCCAACTTCGTCAACGACATCAGCGTCGGCGACATCGTCTTGCTGGACAACGGCCAGATACACATGAAAGTCCTGGCCAAGCACGACAACAAGGTCGAATGCGAGGTCCTCACGCAGGGAAAACTCGGCAGTCGCCGCCACATCAACCTGCCTGGTGTCAAGGTCAGTCTGCCGGCGCTCACTGCCAAGGACATCAAGGACGTAAAACTGGGCCTTGAACTAGGCGTGGATTACATCGCGCTGTCGTTCGTCCGCGAAGCCCGCGACCTGCTCCAATTGAAGGAATTGTTCGAGGCCGGCAAGCCACACCCGTTTGTTATCGCCAAAATCGAAGACCAGCAGGCGGTTGCGAACCTTGAAGCCATCGTCAACGAGGCCGACGGCGTCATGGTCGCGCGCGGTGACTTGGGCATCGAGATTCCCTACGAGGAACTGCCCATCGTCCAGCGGCGCATCGTCAAAACCTGTCAGCGCGTCGGCAAACCCGTCATCGTCGCCACGCACATGCTCGAAAGCATGATCGAATCGCCCATGCCCACACGCGCCGAGGTCACCGACGTGGCCAACGCCGTCTTCGAGCAGGCGGACGCCATCATGTTGAGCGGCGAAACCACAGTGGGCAAACATCCGGTCAAATGCATCGAGGTCTTTGACCGGATTGCCAGACGCATTGAGCGCAGCGGCGGCGCGGCTTACTACGAGTCCGCCCAGATGGCCAGCGCGCGTCAGAAGCTCGTCAAAAGCGCCGTCGTCATGGCCAATGAACTCAAGGCCGAAGCCATCCTAGTCATCACCCGCACCGGCAATATGGCGCGTTACACGGCGTGGCTGCGACCGCACTATTCGAAGATCTGCGCCCTGTGTCCTTCGAAGGAAGTCGCCGGCGGACTGACGTTGAGCTGGGGCGTCACGCCATACGTTGTTCCATTCGACCTCATCAATCCTGAGAACACGATTGAAGCCGCCATCAAGATGATGCTGGAACGTGGCGATCTTCACAAAGACAACACGGTCGTGGTCATCGGCTCCATCCTCGTCGGCGACGACCAGATCGTGGACGCCGTTCAGATGCGGACGGTGTGAACAGGCGTTGTGGCTTTAGAACTGAAGTTCGCCTCCGCCATTGCGCCTTTCCTGGCTCCGTCCATTCGCGCGGTGTGATGGAACGGTCCTGATTTCCCAAGCTGCGGCCGCAGTCGTCGTTCACTCCGCAAGCACTGGACCACCGGGCTTTGGAACGCAGACTTGGGCGGCTGTGACGCGCCGCAAATCTTCCACGGCCCAATCCGGCTCGTGCCGTTTCAATTCTTCCAGCGTCGCGCCGCCGGTCGCCACGGCAAGCACACGCGCTCCGATTTCGCGCCCGCAACGGATGTCGAACGGCGTGTCGCCGATGACCACGACCTCGTCGCCGGACAGGTTGCGTTTCAACAACCGGCTTCCGCGCTGGTGCGCGGCGACGGCGATCTGGTTTCGGTCCTCGCTGTCGTCGGCGAAACCGCCCGTCTCAAAAACGTCCCACAACCCGAAATGCCTCAGCTTGATTTCCGCGCCCAGACGGATGTTGCCGGTCAACAGGCCCAGCTTCGGGGCATCGGGCAACGCCAGAAGGTCTTCGATGAACTCAAACACGCCGGGGCAGGCGCACGTTTCGCTGTCCGAGAGGATGTGGTCCAGCCAGAAAACGTAGCTCTCAAAGAAACGCCGGAAGTTTTCCGATGTGGCCTCGATGCCGTGCAGCGACATGAATTCGCGCACAAGGCTCACGTCCGTGCGTCCCGCGAACTTGATTCGCTCCACGCCGTTATGCGCGTTGAATTCCGTGGCGAACGCACGCGCAAACGCCTTGATGCCCGCGCCGCCCGTGTGGACCAGCGTCCCGTCTATGTCGAACAAAACCAGTTTGACCATTGAGCGCGACAGCCTAGCGGAGGCGGGCGTTGCTGGCAATGAACGGTTGGCGGACGCGGCAAACCGTATTGACCGGATTGTTTACTACTGACCCTTTACTCAGTCGCTGGCGCATTCGTTATGTGCAGCGCCTTCATTGGAGGGGGCGCGTTGGTTCGTTCAAGGCGCATTTTGCGAACGAAAATTTCAAACGCGTTGGTGTGGAACAGGACATTGGTCGGGAATGGGGCGTTCGTCCAGGAGGCCCAGACTTCGCGAAGCAGGTATTCAGGAGGATCGCCTGCACTCATAAACTCGATTCTCCTGACGTAGTTGGTTGCCATTTCGATGTTGTAAAGTACGGCCTCAAGGGAATTTTCGGGGGTCAATAATTGCACCAAGTCGGCGGTCTCCAAAGGTTTTCTCAGATTATATTTCAAATCCCCGACGTGGAGTGCGAGAACTTTCCGTGTTGGCTCGATGAACTCAATTCCGCCACCATAGTCTCCAGAGGAAAAAGTTTTCGCTTTCAGAAACCATGTGACCCTGTAGATGGGTGAAAACGTGTGGCGAAACTGTCCTTTCCACTCCGGGAAACTTATCCGCACCCGACAATCGCGGTTCAAGTTTTCGGTGTCCATACCGGCTTTCTGCATCAATTCCGCCGCTATTTGGAAAGTGCGGTTGCTGTCAAAACGGCTTATTGGCCAAACATAGTTGGTTCGCGCCTCAATTAAATCCTGAAAGCCCTTTCGCCATACTACCGAACAGACGATGCCAAAGTTCTTCATGTCCATCGTGTATGCGTAATTGCGGGTATCAATTACCCCGACATTCCCGTATGATTTTCCCGCCTCAATAAGAGACACGAGCCTTAAGTCCGTCTCAGCTATTGGCAACTGCTCATTTAATTCCAGTTCGGCAGCAATTGAGTTTACCTCGGAGATCATCAAACGCACCATTTCGCGGTTGTACCGTTCCGTAGGCGCAACAAAAGGCGCTGCGTGGGCTGTGGCAGCGCCGAGAATCAACAAACAACTCGGCACAGCCATTAAAAAGTACTTTGCACAACGCGCGGCGTTCATTTGGATTACGGAGGAGGTTCAGTGATTCCGTCACGCGTAATATACGGATAACCGTAAATGGCACCAAGGTCCGTGGTGCTTCTGTGTCGTGGGTGAGTGCTGGCAGTTCCGCCCAAAGGCATGGTGTGCTCGTAGGTAATGTCGTGGTCCAGGAGGACGTTCCAAAGGTAGTCGAACAGTCTGTCCTTATTAGATGCGATGTCAAAGCACTCTTGCAGCGGTCTGTTTCCAAGCATCCAATGCCTGAAAAACGCAGTCAGCGTATGGCGATACCACTCAGAGCCGTCAGCGGTTTGCACTCCGATAGCTGGAGCAATAAAACCCAAGAACGCTTGTGCACGCTCAGAATGGTTTCTGATTTGGTTGTAACCAATTTGGTTCGCTGGCATCCCAAAGGCTTGCGCCCAAATGCTGCTCTTGCCCGCGTCGCAACCGTCAATGAACACAAACCGATAGGGATGATCGCGCGACATCCGAATGTAAGGCGCGCCTTCTGGAATCGGGTCCACTAATTCCCCATAGTTCCCCAGCCACTCCGCGACAGTGCTGGCCAAAATATAGATGTCGTCTTTGGATCCGATCCAAGCTGGCGCTCCATGTCCGTACCAGTAGAAATTGCGCGTTACACTTTCGGTTTGGCTGAGGTCGTCGAGCAGCGCGTTCACGCGATCCTGGTTGGCGATGTATCCCGCCCCGCCATATTGATAGTAAGAGAGCGCGAGTGGAGTAAAATCGTTGAAAACCGAACTGTAATTATGCGGATTCTGCGCTCCGGGCGTGAGCAAGACATCGGCGGCGCCCCACTGAATACAGTTGTCAAAAGGTTGTCCTCTTCCCGCTAGGCTCGTCGCCCAGCGGTATGCAATCGTGAAAAGACCGTCGCCGAAACCCAAGGCGCTGCGAGAAAGCCATGAGGTGCGTGTTTGTGGTAAGAACGACTGTAGAGCCATTCCAGAAGATGGCGGGGTCACCGTGAAAACCGCGATTACAACATCTCCCGTGTAAAGTGTCTGATCTTGATCATCGCACCGCAGGTTCCACGTGACATCAATTTCAGTCGAGTCTAACGGCACCGTGCCAGTGATGGTGTTCAAATGGTTGCCATCTGCGTCCAGTAACTCAACCGAGTACTCTGTTCCCGGATAAGTCTGCGCGTACAGGATTGCGCCGTTAGCATCAAACGTCGAATACAAGTTCTCGAATTGCAGGGCGTTGTCAGTTTGAAAGGGAAGCAGTGGTCCGCACGCCCCTGCAACGGCCCCTTCCTCACTAAAATCCACGGTCTTGAGATAAATCCAAGGCTGCAGGAAATGCTGGCCGGGAGAGTCAAACGTCGTGTTCCAAACCACTAGTGTTGATGCGTCAGCAGAATTTTCAGTCAGTGCTTGAACTTCCGGCTCATCGCCACTTTCGAGCCTTAGTCGAACGTCTGCCACGGTCATCAGCGAATTATGATTGAGCGGCAACTTGAATTTTTGAAATTCAGGCGAACTGCCCGTCGGGATATGCGATAACAGCAAAGGATTGTCAGAAACGAGCGGATTTTTCACGAGGGCCTTTTCAAGGCGGCCAACCATGCCGTCACCGTCAAGATCAACGTCGTCGTAAATCACATTCACCGAATCATGGACACCGGTTTGGGTGTATGCGGTGTTGATCTTGGTTTCCACGCCTTCCTCCCATTGCCCGTCGCCATTGGCGTCCTCCACAAAATCCGGTATGTCGTCGCCATCCGAATCCTTCGGCTGTGTACTGCTTGAGTTGGCCGTGGCGACATAGTGCAGACCGATGATGACATTCCCGGTTTGCGCGCCATCTTTCGTCTGATCGGTGCGTGTGGTGTAGTGATACAGCCCAGCCTCCGCCGGAGTGCGACTGCCGCGTTTGCTGGTTTGATACAGCGGCGAACTGGTGGCCAGATAGTGGTTGCCTAACGGGCCAGTCTGATAGACCGGTGCAAGAGGCAAAACTTGATCAGACGCACCATTGGGAGACAGACGTGTGGCTCCATTCCATTGCCGCTCCGAGGAGAGCAGAAGCCAATAACCATTGTAATCATGGTCAAGAGTTTGCGCCGTGTTTTGCAGGAATTCGACGTTGTCAAAAAGGTTGTCCTTGAAGACCCAATTCCCAGCGGTTGCGGGAATTGGCATCACCCGGAGCAGGCCACCCCGGAACAAATTATTGTGTGCCTCAAAGGCTAGGTCCACATACAAGGTTGGGTTGTTGTGAGGATGTTCATAATAGTCTGGATCCACATTGATGATCAGGCGATCAAAGCGGTTGTTGTTCCAGATAAACCTGCTGGCTGGATTAACCCCCACGCCTTCCTTGCCAAAATAAAGTATGCCGCCAAATAAATTACAGTCCCGCAAACTTAGGTTTAGGGCAGGACTCCACGTAAAATAGTCACCGGCTAGGAACTGATACGAGTCACCGGAGGCAAAAAAGTTTGAGAATTGAAAATCCAAACCTGGCGGGTTTCCGTTCGGATCATCAGGAGGGAAAACCGGACGGTTCGAGTACTCATCCTCAAAGTCGGGATCAAGACACAGCCGGTCTGTCACAAGCAAATAGCCCACAGGAAATTCCGCCGCCTCCTGAACCAGTTGAACGTCTGCAAAGACGTTAGGACGATTCGGCGTTCCATGGCTGATAATTGTTGAACCTTTCAACAAATTGATTCCTATTTCGGTGTACCACCACGGCCACCAATCTTCCGGCACAAACTCCTGCCGGAACCCGACGGCCGTGCCGGGTTGAATGTTAATCGTGCCGCCTTTCACCATCATTGCCGCCACGGTATAATCCAGCATGTCATAGTGGTAGCCCAAGTCCGGCGGGCCGCTGGCGTAACGCGGGATTTGCGGGAATAATGTCAGTTCCCCGGTCACTTCCATGAAGCGAGGCAAGGCAATGGGTGGTTGGGTGGATCGCTTTTTCAATTCTGCCAACAAATTCACATCAATCGCAGTCGTGCCTGAGCCCCTGAACACGCTATCCGCTTTGAGGTAATGGTTACCGTTGCCTGAAGCCTGGAAAGGATTTGAAGGAGACGTAATTGGACTCGTGCCGAACTGCGGGCTGGCGTAGAAACCGTTGTAGCTGCCGCTGGGCTGAATCCAGCCCGACGACAAGCAGGCCACGTTGGCCAGGATGCTGTTGATCAAACTGACGCTGCAATACTGGTTCATTGGTGTCGCAAGCCAGGCGCAGCCATCCACTGTCACGTGCTGGCCGGCAATCGTGCCATTCGCCACATTGTTGAAGCAAACCGGGACGGCATAGAACAGCGCGTTTCTCAATTGTATGTTCCCGCCGCCCACCATGGTTATCGCGGGGCCACCAAAAATGAATTGAGCATTGGTGATCGCCAAATAGCCTGTCGCCCAGATGGCATTGTTCTGATAACAGAAACGGACGTTCTTGAGGGCGCACGCCGTGCTGCTGCCGGTTGTGCTCAACGCGGGATTGCCACTACTGGACGGATATCCCGTTGAACCAGGAATGAATTCACCAATCGAGTCGTCGTTCTTATCGGTGAATACACACGGCATGTATGGACTCGACAGACAATTGATCGGGTTGGGATGGTATGCCAGCCGTAACGAAGCGCCCTGCGCGTATTTGATCACCGTTCCTTCAAACGTGGTCGTTCCACTGAGATTGACTATCCCGCTGATGTAATAGGTTGTGTCGCTCTTAAACGTGTAATTATTGAGCGAGCCGGTCAGTTCCACGTAATAGTCCAACACCAACCCCTGCGCCGGTTCTGTCACGGCTGCAATTTCCATGACGTTCGTGCCCGCCTTCGCAATCCGCTGCGGTGGCAATTGGAGACTGCCTGTCATGATTTTTCGATTCGCCGGTGTCACCGACGCGCCTTCTGCTTCCGGGAGCGATTCCATTTCCTGCTGCAGGACCTCAAACGCCACCTGTTCAACCAAAACGACTCGCTCGTCAATCTTTACCCATTGATTGAACGTAGAAACACTCTTCGATGATGCGCCAGAGCCTGTCGCAAACGCCTTGCCCGGCCTGACTCTGGCCGTTCCCCAATCCAAATCCTCGAATGTGATTTCCCTTCCTTGAAACGCTGGAACTGAACACATCAACTTTACGGGCTGAGGCGGCGAAAGAAATTCGGTAACGGCCTGAATCACGGTGGATTTGGCATCGAAGCCATAATCCTCAGGCGACACACATTGCTTGAGAATCACATCCTGCTCCCACCCTGATTTGGTGTAGGTATATCGGACGTCCCCCCATTTGCCCAACGCACCAGCATAGAGCACCTGGTTGCTGTTCACGATCTGCCCCTTGCAGTTCTGAACTTGTGCAATCCACGCGGATTTTCCTGAGTTCGTATCCGCGCAGATCAAACCAAGAAACTGGCTGACCAGTCGTTGACCGTCAGGCAGTTCGAGAACCGTTGCGCCCGACGAGTTCAAATTGTCGGCGAAAAACGCTGTGTGTGGGCCGTATCGCGCAATCGCGCCCCCGGAGAATGGCTCGATCAATTCCCTGGTTTCCTTCCATTCATCGCCCTCGCGGTAGTGCATTCCAGTAGCAAGCTCAATGAAAGCCCGATTCGTGCGCGTTTGAGTACTGCCGTCCCGGTTCTCAGAAGTCGTCACCCTCAGCCACTCCTTGTAGTCCGGCCCGCGCTTGCCAATCACGTATGCCAGCGCAGCCTGCTGTGCTGTTTCAATGCGCTTGGCGACTTGCGCTGTCCCGCGCGACAGGCGATTCGTTCGCACGCTGCCGGGCATGCCTTTCCAGCCTGACGACGGCAAGCGCGACCGGGCCGCTGTTGGTGGTGTTTGCGCGGTCACGTTGAAAGTCAATTCGAGCGCGACAATCCCCTTAACGATGAGGGCAAGATTACGTTTCATAGAATCATCAGGTTGTTGGATGTCCTCGCAGAAACATGGCCGCACGATCAAAAATGACTGATCGAGGTAAAGTTCTGCATTTCCGGGCGGAACCCGGTCCCGTCCAGAAATGGCGGGTAATTCTCACAAGCTGACTTTGCTCCTTGCACAGCGCTCGTCTCTCCCTTTCTTGGCGAAAACGCCTCATCGTTTGCGCCGGAGAATTTGTGTCATCCAAGGTTGAAAGCGGCTGCGGCTGGTGGCGGTCAAAGACTGTGGCGGCAACCATCATTGGTTGCCGTGGAGGGCGGGCATCCATGCCGCCCGGATTGACGCTCCAAACAATCAAGACACAGAACATTTCAGCGCGCACGATCATTGGAGACTCTTTGTCCGCCGGGCTGCCCGTCCTCCGTAGCAGTGCTACTGCGTAGGATGGAGAAGCCACGGCTCTACGTCAGGCAGGATGCCCGCCGCTACCCTGACCGCCACTTCCGCACCCGGCGAAAGCCCTTGGCTTGCTCCATCGCGCTGCGCTTGGCACACTGCCGCGACATGCGTGAAACGCTGCGTGTCTGGGCTGAAACCGTCGAAACCTTCGTCCTCCAAGTCATCTTCGAGGAACGACGCGGCGCGCTCGCGAATCTGACCCGCGCATTCCTCTTCGGCGGCTCGAAGCTGTTTCAATTCGCCGTCAAGACACGGCGCTTTCTTTACAACGCCCGCATTTTCCGCGATTCCACGCTCGGCGTTCAGGTCATCGCCATCGGCAATCTCACTGTCGGCGGCACGGGCAAGACGCCTGTGGTGGAAAAGTTCGCGCGCGAACTGCGCGATCAGGGTCGCAACGTGGCAATCCTCTCCCGTGGCTACCGTTCCAAAGGCCGTCCGTTTCACGAATGGTTGATCAACAAACTCCTGTTGCGCGAGGACACCACGCCGCCACGCGTCGTCTCCGACGGCAAATCGCTGTTGCTCGATTCGGAAATGGCCGGCGACGAACCCTACATGCTCGCGTCCAATCTCAAGGACGTGGTTGTGCTCGTGGACAAGAACCGCGTCAAGAGCGGGCGTTACGCCATTGAGAAATTCGGCTGCGACACTCTGCTGCTGGATGACGGGTTTCAATACTGGGATTTGCGCGGACGCCGTCACGACGTGGTGCTGGTGGACCGGCAGCAGCCGTTCGGCAACGAACATTTGTTGCCGCGCGGGACGTTGCGCGAGCCGCCGTCGCATCTGGCGCGGGCCAACACCATTTTCATCACCAAGAGCGACGGCAACACGTCTGGACTGCGCGAGCGCATCGTCCGTTACAACCGCACCGCAGCCGTCATCGAGTGCGTCCATCATCCGCTGTATCTCGAGGACGCATTCACGGGCGAAAGAATTGATCTTGGCGAACTCAAAGGCCGCAAGATCGCATCGTTGAGCGGCATTGCGCAGCCAGAAAGCTTCGAGCAAAGCCTCGTGAAACTGGGCGCGGAACTGGTGTATTCAAAGCGTTTCGCCGATCATCACCGTTTCACGCAGCAGGAAATCCTCAACGTCATCAACCGCAGCAAAAAACGCCAGGCCGGCGTGATCCTGACCACGCAAAAGGACGCCGTGCGGTTTCCGAAGATTGATCGGCGTGACCTGCCCATCTGGTTCATGCGCGTTGAGATCAAGATTGTCAGCGGCGCGGACGATTTTGAGGATTGCGTGCGACGAATCTGCTTTCGCTGACGATGGAAACGTTCCTCTATCTGCTCGCGCGGTCGCTGGTCGCCCTGTTTCAGGCGTTGCCGTTGAGGTGGGTGGCGCGCATCGGACGTGGCATCGGCGCGATGGTCTATGGGTTGGACGCGCGACACCGCCGCGTCGCCCTGCGCAATCTTCAGATGTGTTTCGGCCATGAAAAGTCGCCCGACGAAGTCCGCTCCATTGCGAAGGAGAACTTCCGGCGGCTGGGCGAAAACTATTGCAGCGCTGTGAAGACGGGGGCGATGAGTCCCAAGGAAATGCTGCCGCACTTTGAGTTTGTGGGAGCGGAAAAAATCCTCCCCCACGAGGCCGACAACGGTCCGCAGAACCGCGTTGTGGCCATCGGCCATTTCGGGAACTTCGAGCTATACGCGCGGTTCGGGCAGTTCGTTCCTATTTTCAAGTGCGCCACCACGTATCGCGCGCTGCGCCAGCCTTCGCTCAATCGCCTGATGCAATCGTTGCGCGAAACCTCCGGCTGCCGGTTCTTCGAGCGCCGGTCGGAGGCCAATGCGCTCAAGGCCTGCATGTCGGACACCGGCCTGTTGCTGGGATTGCTTTCCGACCAGCACGCCTCCGGCGGTGTGAGAATCCCCTTCCTCGGCCACGAATGTTCCACGTCCACGGCGCCCGCGGTTTTTGCGCTGCGCTACAACTGCCCGTTGCACACAGCCATCTGCTATCGAGTCGACCTCGCAAAATGGCGCATCGAAACCGGTGACGAAATCCCCACGCGCGTCAACGGTCATCCGCGCTCGACGGAGGACATCATGCTGGACGTGAACCGCGCGTTTGAAATCGCCGTTCGCCGCGACCCGGCCAACTGGTTCTGGGTCCACAACCGCTGGAAACCCGCGCATTCGCCGAAGAAGACGGAAGATCAAGGATTGAAGATGGAGGCCGTGAAATGAGCGGCAATCCTCCACCTTCAATCCTCCATCCTCACCGGATACTTGTGCGCGGCGTCAACTGGTTGGGCGACGCCGTGATGACGACGCCGGCGTTGCTGCGATTGAGGGAACGATTTCCAGACGCGCACATCGCACTGTTGACGCATGAAAAACTGGCCGGTCTCTGGTCGCGCCACCCGGTCGTCAACGAAACCATCCCCTTTAGCGCGGACGACGGGATCGTTTCTGTCAGTGGCAAACTGCGGGGCGGACAATTCGACGTGGCGCTGGTGTTTCCCAATTCACCGCGCTCGGCGCTTGAGGTCTGGCTGGCGCAAATTCCGCATCGCATCGGTTACGCGCGACCGTGGCGCAATGTGTTCTTGACGCAGGCCGTTCCAATGCGGCCCGGTCTCGTGGTGATGCGCAAACGCTCTGCGTCCGAAGTAAAACAGCTTGTCGCCGGATCCTTGACGCATCACGTCCACCCTCCGCAGTCAGCCTGCTACGGAGGACGGGCAACACGCAACACGC
>DAOLDN010000040.1:0-13394 GCA_035327385.1 Verrucomicrobiota bacterium
AATCCTTCGGCACGAGGAACACCGTGGGTGTTTTGGAATCAATCAGCGCGATCGGTCCGTGTTTCATCTCTGCGGCGGAATAACCCTCGGCGTGGATGTAGGAAATCTCCTTGAGCTTGAGAGCTCCTTCCAGAGCGATGGGGAACGAATAGCCGCGACTGAGGAAAAAGAAATCGTCGGCCTGCGCGTATCTGGCCGCGAGCTTTTTGAGCGTGTCGTTCTGTTTGAGAATGCCCTCGATCTGCGCGGGCGCGGCTTCGATGGCTTTGAGGATTTCACGAGCGCGATTGGCCGAAAGCATCCGCAACCGGCCCAGATGCACCGCCAGCAGCGTCAGCACCGTGAGCGTGGAGACGAACGCCTTGGTGGACGCCACGCCGATCTCCGGCCCCGCGTGCATGTAAATGCCGCCGTCCGATTCCCGCGCAATCGTGCTGCCGACGACGTTGACGATGGCCAGCGCGCGATGTCCGCGACGCTTCGCCTCGCGCAATGCGGCCAGCGTGTCCGCCGTTTCGCCGGATTGCGAGATGACCAGCAGCACGGTGTTCTTCTCCAGCGGCGCGTTGCGATAACAGAATTCGTGCGCGAACTCCACTTCCACCGGGATGTGCGCCAGTTCCTCGATCAGATATTCGCCCACCAGCGCCGCATGCCAGCTTGTTCCACTGGCGGCGATGACGATGCGATCAATGTTTCGCAGCTCGGACGCGCTCATGTTCAATCCGCCGAAACGCGCCGTGGAATTCTCGAAATCGAGCCGTCCGCGCGAGGCGTTGGCAACAGTCTTCGGTTGCTCGTAGATTTCCTTGAGCATGAAATGCTCGTATTCGCCGCGCGCCGCATCCTCCGCCGCAAACTCCAGTTTGCTGATCTGCACCTGCGCGGTGTCCGTGCCGAGGTTTTGCACATCGAACCGGTCTTTGGTGATCGTCGCCACGTCGTAGTCATTGAGGAAAACCACCTGCTGCGTGTGAGCGACAATGGCGTTGGAATCGCTGGTGACGAAATTCTCGCCGTTGCCGATGCCAATGATAAGCGGCGAGCCGCGTCGCGCACCGACGATTGTGTCCTTGTGCTCGGTACAGATGACGGCGATGCCGTACGTGCCGATGACTTCGCGCAACGCGTCGCAAACGGCGAGCGTCAGCGGCTGGCCGTCGGATTTTTCCGCGCGCCGTTTCTCGTAATGATGCCCGATGAGATGCGCGAGCACTTCCGTGTCCGTGGCGGAACGGAACGTGTGGCCGGCTTTGATGAGCCGTTGCTTGAGGCTGTCGTAGTTTTCGATGACGCCGTTGTGGACGACGGCGATCTTGCCGGATTGATCGAGATGCGGATGGGAATTGTCGTCGGACGGCGGACCATGCGTGGCCCAGCGCGTGTGGCCGATGCCGAGTTCACCGGGCGCGGGCTTTTCGTTGAGCGCGCGTGCGATGCCTTCGTCGATCTTGCCGACGCGTTTGCGCAGCAGCAGTTCAGGCCCGCTCAACACGGCCACGCCCGCGCTGTCGTAGCCGCGATATTCCAGCCGCCGCAATCCTTCGAGAAGGATGGGCGACGCCGCTTTTTTTCCGACGTATCCAATGATGCCGCACATAAATTCAATTCCGACTGACGAAACCCGGATGACGAATGAGTCCCTGTCCTGTCAGGCCGCGCGATTTTGATCGTTCAATATCCAATCCACCCCCGCTGAAAGGCCGTCCACGACGATGGCTTGCGCAAGTTGAGTGCCAGCTTCGCGCTCGGTTTGCGCCCCGTAGCCGGTCCGGACCAGGATGCTTTTCGCCACACCGGCATTCCAGCCGCATTCGAGGTCAATCAACTTGTCTCCGACCATGAAACTGCCCGCCAAGTTCACGCCGAATTCATCGCGTGCGTCAAACAGAAACTGCGGTGAGGGCTTGCGCCCGCGACTGGGCTGACCGGGCGCTTCAGGCGCGACGTAAATTTTCTGGAACGTGACGCCGTCCCGGGACAGTTCGCGCTGGATGTGGGCGTGGACGTTTTCCACGTCAGCCATGGTGAAATAACCGCGCCCCACGCCGGACTGGTTCGTGACGATGAACAGTTTGAATCCCGCATCGGCCAGCCGCCTGAGCGCGCCGCCCACTCCGGGAAAAAACGCCACGTCCTCCGGGCGATGGAGGTAATTGCGCTCCTCGATAAGAACGCCGTCGCGGTCAATGAAAACTGCCCCGTTCACGGGGCGTGATTGTGGTTTGGTGGCGCGCGAAAGGGAACAGATTTTTAACTCGTGAAAACCCTGTTCTGCGGAGGGTTTGTCACGAACCGGCAGTGCGTGCGCAGTACCGGAACCGAAGGTGGCCATCTGGTGTCCGTTCGTGAACAACCCCGCAGCCCGTAGAATTATCCATGCAAAAGTAGTTTTTGTTGTTTTTATCATCTGATACTTTGAATGGAAACCAAACCCGGAACGCCGCGCGGCCAGGCGTTTGTTTGTGCCGTGGACTCTCGGCTTCCAATCAATCTGAATCGTGAGCATGAAGTCCAAATCGAAAGCAAACATTGAAACCTCCCGACCGCCGGGAATGGTTGTCCCTCAAAACCCCTGCGGCAATCACGGATCCGCATCGCGGTCGCGCCTTCCGTGGGAGAGGGCGTTCACATTGATCGAACTTCTCGTCGTCATCGCGATCATTGCAATTCTGGCGGCGATGCTTTTGCCGGCGCTGGCCAAGGCCAAGTCGCACGCGCAACGGACCAACTGTTTGAACAGCCTGCGACAGATGGGATTTTCCCTCCTTATGTACGCGCACGACAACTCCGATGTCGTCCCTCGATCCAATCATCCGACCTGGTTTCGCATTCTGGCACCGAACCTCGGCGGCACTGACGGTTCGAACACCAACGAATTCACGAGGCTCAAAACCTTCCAGTGCCCGGCTTATCCCGTCAAATCGAACCTGCTCACCTACGTCGTGAACGGCTGGTATTTCACCGATCCGTTGGACGTGAACGGACGTGAATGGGCGACGGAGATCAATCCGACCGTCCCCCGATATTCAAAGCTGTCGGCCATTCAGCAACCCTCCGAAACCATTTATCTCGCCGATGACGAATACAATTCGGCCCGGGCTTTCAACGAACCCACGCAAACCACGCAACTGGATTATGACGTGTGGCTGGCGGCTCATCTGCCCTATATGTCGTCGCCGTTCGGAGGGCCCACCCTGAGTCCTTCACGACGGGTTTCTGCCGCCCGCCACGGTAAGGGTCCTTGCATCCTTTACTTCGACGGCCACACCGCGTTGAAGCGGGCGGAAACCATCGTCGTCTGGGACTGGCGCGACCGCAAGTTTTGAGCACATCGCGCCGGCTCGGAAAGAATGAACCAAATCGAACCTTCGCGGAAGCTCATCCGGGAACGATGCGGTTGAATCTGGAATCGCGGACGTCGCACTCACACAGGACAGACGTCG
Organism: Verrucomicrobiota bacterium; assembly: GCA_035327385.1. Classification (GTDB taxonomy): domain Bacteria; phylum Verrucomicrobiota; class Verrucomicrobiia; order Limisphaerales; family JADLHS01; genus DAOLDN01. The sequence goes on from DAOLDN010000040.1 coordinate 3,447, forward strand.
CACCTGTCTTCATTCGTTCCGGATCAGCCCGCTGAAACGTATTGGCGGATGCGCTCTGCTGCTCACTCCGCACCTTTCGCCAAAGCGGGGGGACTACTGAAGACGGAGACAGGCGCAACGCCTGTCCTGCTGCATGGATTCGGCTCATTCCGGTCGCCGTTCCACTGTCGGAGTTTCTTCGATGGAGTGTCGCACGTTGCGACCGGCCAGGAACGCATAGACCGCCGGGATGACCAGCAACGTCAACGCCGTGCTGATGACCAGGCCGCCCACGACGGCAATGCCCATCGAACGGCGGCTTTCAGCGCCCGCGCCCAGAGCCAGCGCGATGGGCAGGATGCCGAGGATGGTTGAAAGGCTTGTCATCAGCACCGGCCGGAAGCGTGCCACTGCGGCTTCCCGCGCGGCGTCCAGCGGAGCGAGGCCGCGCATGCGCTGTTGATTGGCGAATTCCACGATGAGAATCCCGTTCTTCGTCACCAGACCGATAAGCATGATCATTCCAATCTGGCTGAATAGATTGATGGTCTGGCCGGTGACCCAAAGGGAGCCGGCCGCTCCCACCAGCGCCAGCGGAACGGTGAGCATGATGGCCAGCGGATCGCGGAAGCTTTCAAATTGCGCGGCCAGCACAAAATAAATCAGCGCCAACGCGAACACGAACGCGAACACCGCGCCGGATGCCGAGTCGCGCAAATCCCGCGATTCGCCCGCAAGGTCCGTTTCAAAGGTTTCGTCCAGTGTTTCGCGCGCGACCCGTTCCATCGCCTCCACGCCCTGGCTCAACGTGAAACCCGGATTCAACGCGGCGGAAACGGTGGCGGAACTGTAGCGGTTGAACCGCAACATCACCGGCGGGCTGATCTGTTCGGTAAGTTTCACAACGTTGTCCAACCGCACCGGCGCTCCGTGACGGCTGGGGACGTAAAGGCTGCCGAGGTCGGGATTTTCGTCGCGCTGCTCGCGAACCAGCGCGCCGAGTACGTAGTATTGTTTGCCGTCCTTGAGAAAATAGCCGAACCGCTGTTCGGCCAGCGCCAGATTCAGCGTCTCGCCGATGTCGCGGGCGGAAACGCCCAGCGACTGGGCGCGCTCGCGGTCAATCTCCACGCGCAACTCGGGCTTGTTGAACTTGAGGTCAACGTCCACTCGCGAGAACACCTCGCTGTTGCCCGCTTTCTCAAGGAACTGCGGCAGTGCCTCGCGCAGTTTTTCAAAGTTTTGAGCCTGAATGACGAATTGCACCGGCAACCGCGCTCCGCCGCCGGCCCCGATGCTGATGGTGGGATCCTGGATGACAACGACTCTCGCGGCGGACAATTCGCGCGTGGCCGCCAGCAACCGCGCCGCGATTTGCGCCTGCGAGTGTTCCCGCTGGTCGCGACCGACGAGAAACGCGCGCACCCAGCCGGAATTGACAGCGCCTCCGGCAAATCCCGGCGCGGTTTGCGCGAAGATAACATGGGCTTCCGGAGTCTTTTCCGTCACCAACGCGGCAAGCCGGTCCATGTAATCGAGCATGTAATCGAAACTCGCGCCCTCCGGGGCCGTGGCCGTGACGCGCAATCGCGCCCGGTCCTCCAGCGGTGCCAGTTCGCTTTGAAGTCGCTCAAAGCAGAACCACGTGACCAGCGCCGCGCCGACCAACACCGGCAGCGCCAGCCAGCGCCGCGCCAGGAAACGCGTCAGCACGCCGCGATAGGCACCCGTGAGCCATTCAAAGAACGGTTCGGTCCTGTTGTAGAACCGGGAATGTGAATGGCCTCGAAGAATCTTCGTACACATCATCGGCGTGAGCGTCAGGGCCACGAACGATGAAATGATGACCGTTCCCGCCAGCGTCACGGCGAATTCCCGGAACAACTGTCCGATCAATCCGCCGAGAAACAGGATCGGCGTGAACACCGCAGCCAGGGCGATGGTGGTGGCGATGACGGCAAAGAAGACCTCCTTGGTCCCCTTCACGCCGGCTTCCAGCACGGGCATGCCGTCCTCGATCTTGCTGTAGATGTTTTCGAGCACCACGATGGCGTCATCCACCACCAGTCCGATGGCCAGAACCATGGCCAGCAGCGTGAGCACATTGATGCTGAAGCCGGCGAAATACATGATGAAGAACGCTCCCACGAGGCACACCGGAATGACAATGGCCGGGATGAACGTCGAACGCCAACTGCGCAGGAACAGGAAGATGACCAGCACCACCAAGCCGACCGCCAACAGGATGGTTTCGCGCACTTCGAGAATGGAAGCGCGCACGAATCGCGTGGTGTCAAATCCCACGGTGGCGTCCACGTCCGGCGGGAGGTCTTTTTTGATCAGTTCCAGACGCCGGTACATTTCATCGGCAATTTCAATCTGGTTCGCGCCCGGCTGCGGCCTCAACGCGATGCCCACGGCAGGCACCCCGTTGCGTTTCATCAGGTTTCTGAGGTTTTCAGGCCCGACTACGGCCTCGCCGACGTCTTTCAAGCGCACCACACCGTTCGGGCCTTCACGAAGGATCAAATCGTTGAACTCTTCGGGTGTCGTGAAGCGGCTTGCGGCGCGAACGTTCAATTCCACCTGGCTGCCGTCAATGCGACCCGACGGCAGTTCCACGTTCTCACGATTGAGCGCGTCCCGGATGTCCACCGGTGTCAATTCATAGGCGGCTAGTCTGTCGCGATCCAGCCAGAGGCGCATGGCGTGACGTTTCTCCCCCCAGATGCTGGCCTCGGCCACGCCGTCAATGGTCTGCAACACGGGCTTGAACCGGCGTTCAGCAATGTCCGACAACTCCAGCAGGTCGCGCTCCGGACTGTAAATGGAAATGAACGCCACGGGCTGGCGGTCGGCATCGGCCTTCGTCACCGTGGGCGGATCGGCGTCGGGCGGAAGGTTTCGTTGCGCTGCGGAAACCTTGTCGCGCACGTCGTTGGCGGCGGTTTCGAGGTCCGCGCCGAGTTTGAATTCGACGACGATGGTGCTGCGTCCTTCACGGCTGCTGGAAGTGAGCGTGCGGACCCCGGCAACGGCGTTGATGCTTTCTTCCAATGGCTCGGTGATCTGTGACTCAATAACCTCCGGCGGCGCTCCACGATACTCGGTGTTGACGGTGATGATGGGCGGGTCCACGGCCGGGAATTCGCGCACACCCAACCGCTGGTAACTGACGACGCCGAAGATCACGATGACGATGGACATCACCGTGGCCAGCACCGGACGCTCGATGCTGAGTTTGTAGAGTGTCACTGGACCGTTCCCTCCGGCGCATTCCTCGCCTGCACCTTCATTCCCGGACGCAGTTGCAGGATGCCGGTGACGATCAGTTCATCGCCGGGCCGCAATCCTTCGAGAATCTGCACGGCACTGGCCGTCCGCAATCCCGGCTGCACTTCGCGTTCCTCGACCGATCCGTTTTTGTGGACGAAGACTTTTTGCTGCTTCAATCCCGGGATGAGCGCGATTGGAGGAATCAGCACGGCATCGGGAATCTCGCCGAGAGAAACCTCGACCTCGGCGAACGCTCCCGGCAGCAGGCGTTGGTCCTGGTTTGGAATGAGAGCGCGGACCCGGAGCGAACGCGTGGCCACGTCAATGGCCGGCTCGACGGCGTAAATGTTCCCGATGATGAGTTCATTCACGCCGGCGACGCGGATACTGACGGTGCGCGCGTCACGCACGTTGGACAGGTACCGCTCGGGCAGGGTGAAATCCAGTTTCAGCGAGGCGATGTCCTGAAAGCTTCCGACTGGCGTTCCCGGCGTGACGTAAGCGCCCACGCTGACCTGACGCAGTCCGGCAATGCCGTCGAACGGTGCGACGATGCGCGTCTTGCTCAACTGGGCTTCGATTAATTCCACGGCGGCCTCGGCGACGTGCAACGTGGCGACGCTTTGATCGTAGGCGGCCTGGCTGACGAGCTTGTCGGTTTGAAGCAGTTCGCGGTCGCGTTTTTCCGCCGCCACAGCGAGTTCCAGTTGCGCCCTTGCGCCGGCCAGTTGGGCGCGCAATTCGGAGTCGTCAATCTTCAGCAGCACCTGGCCGGCCCGGACGGGTTTGCCTTCCTCGAAAAGGATTTCTGTTACAATGCCCGCGCGCTCGGCCTGGAGCGTCACCGACTCGCGCGCCAGCAACGTGCCCGTGGCCGACAGCGTCTGCCGGAACGGAGAGGGTTTGATCGTGAGGGTTTCGACGACGTAAAGCGAAGTGTCGGTGCCGCGGCTGGAGGCCGGCTTTTTTCCGCAGCCCGCGACAGCGACGCACAGACATGAAAGCACGACAGGGATGATGGCGGTCCTGTAATTCATTACGGATTCAATCACAATTCACGCTACCCAAGACGCACGCGCGGCACAAATCGTTTCAGAGAAGGCGGCGGAATCTACGGGGCGTTGTCCGGGGATTACGGCCATTCGTTGGCTTGCTTTGAGAACCGTTTATGCAAAGCATGTGGCGCATGAAAGGCATCATTCTCGCTGGAGGAGCGGGGTCGCGTCTGTATCCACTCACGCTCGTGGCGAGCAAACAGTTGCAGCCGGTTTATGACAAACCGATGGTCTATTATCCGCTGACGACATTGATCGAAGGCGGCGTGCGCGAGCTTTGCCTCATCTCGACGCCACACGACCTGCCGCGATTCCGGCAGTTGCTGGGCGACGGATCGCGGTTCGGTCTGACGATTGATTATCGCGAACAGGAAAAGCCGGCGGGCATCGCACAGGCGTTCTTGATCGCCGAATCGTTCATCGGCAAGGACAACGTGACCCTCATTCTGGGCGACAACATTTTCTACGGCGGCGACGCGTTCGGACGGGCGTTCGCGGAATTCAAGAGCGGCGCAACGATCTTCGGTTATCACGTCAACGACCCCGAACGCTACGGCGTCGTGGAATTCGACGCGCAAGGTCAGGCGATCTCGATTGAGGAAAAGCCGAAGCAGCCCAAGAGCAATTACGCCGTGCCCGGGCTTTACATCTACGACAACAGCGTGCTCGACATCGTCAAAAACCAGAAGCCGTCCGCGCGGGGGGAATTGGAGATCACCGACGTGAACGTGTCGTATCTCAAGCGGGGCCAGTTGCGCGTGTCGCGGTTGTCGCGGGGCTTTGCGTGGCTGGATGCGGGCACGAGCAGCAGCTTGCATGAGGCGAGCGCCTACGTTCAGACGATCGAGAAACGCGCCGGCGTGAAAATCGGCTGCCCGGAGGAGGCGGCGTTCCGCAGCGGTTTCCTCACGCTCGCACGATTGGAGGCGCAAGCCACTGCGATGCCCAAGTGCGAATACCGCGATTATCTCGAAAAGGAAGTCATTGCCGAGGCGCGCCGTCTTGCGACGCAAAACCTCTGACAGCCCGCTTTTGAATGAACGTCATCACCTGCGATATCCCGGGACTGTTGATCATCGAGCCCAAGGTCTTCGGCGACGCACGCGGCTTTTTCATGGAAACATGGAACCGCCAGCGCTATCAGGACGCCGGCTTGAAATGGGACTTCATGCAGGACAACGTGTCGTTGTCGCGACGCGGCATCCTTCGCGGGCTGCATTTCCAGAATCCGGGAGGACAGGGAAAACTCGTGCATGTGTTGCAGGGCGAAGTGTTCGACGTGGCGGTGGACATACGCAAAAGCTCGCCCACGTTCGGGCGCTGGCACGGGTTGACGTTGTCTGGCGAGAACAAGCGGCAGTTTTTCATCCCGCCGGGTTTTGCTCATGGATTTGCGGTGATGAGCGAGACGGCGCTGTTCGCCTACAAATGCACATCACTGTATGCGCCGCAGAACGAGTTGACGCTGGTTTGGAATGATCCGGAAATCGGCATCCAATGGCCGTTGGAAGCGCCACAACTTTCGGAAAAGGACGCGCGCGGCCTGCGGTTGAAGGACATTCCGAAAGAAAAGCTTTTTGACTGATTTGTGACTGCGGAATGACGCGAATGACTTCGCTCTTGGAGGATCGAGGCAGTAAATGGAAGTTGAACTCGCTGGTGGATGGCTCGCAACTTGCGAGCTTTGCGCATCTGCGTCCATCAGCGTCCATCGGCGGTTGATAAAATGAAAATATTACTCATAGGAAAGAACGGGCAGGTCGGGTGGGAATTGCGCCGCACGTGCGCGCCGCTGGGTGACGTGGTGGCGGTGGATTATCCCGATGTCAACTTCACGGACATCGCCGGCTTGCGACGACTCGTTTCAGAGACACGTCCCGCTGTGGTGATCAACGCCGCCGCCTACACCGCGGTGGACAAGGCCGAAACGGAAAAGGAGCTTTGTCACCAGATCAACGCAACCGGCCCCGGCGTGCTTGCCGAGGAAGCGAAGAAGATCGGTGCCTTGATCGTTCATTACTCGACCGATTACATTTTCGACGGCACCAAACAGACGGCTTACGTGGAAACGGACGCGCCGAATCCGCTCGGGTCATACGGAGTTTCAAAGCTCGCAGGCGACGAAGCGGTTCGCACATCGGGCGCGGTCCATTTGATCTTCCGGTTATGCTGGGTCTATGGCGCGCGCGGCCAGAATTTCATGCTCACGATGCAGCGTCTGGCTCGTGAGCGTGAGAAATTGCGAGTCGTCCGCGACCAGTTCGGTTGCCCAACTTGGTCGCGAATGATCGCTGAAGCCACGGCCCAGGCCATCAGACAGACGATTTCCGGCGACCGCAAGAAACTCAGCGGCACATATCATCTCGCGTCGACCAACCACACGAACTGGCATGGGTTCGCATCACGCATCATCGAATTGATGCCGGAAGCGGAACGCAAATGCCGCGAAGTGGAAGCCATCGCGTCGTCGGAATATCCCACGCCGGCAAAACGCCCGGCGCATTCCGTGTTGAACTGCGACAAACTGGAAAACACCTTCGGCTTGCGTCTTCCCGACTGGGAGACGAGCCTGTTACAAGTCCTCGACAAAGCATGAAACTACTCGTCACCGGCGGCGCCGGATTCATCGGATCAAACGTCGTCCAGCACGTCATTGACAAGCCGGAGATCGAGACGCTCGTCAATCTGGACTGCCTCACCTACGCCGGCCATCTGGCGAACCTGGAGGGTGTCTCCAAGCATCCGAAATACGTCTTTGAAAAGGTTGACTTGAGGGACAAGGCAGCCGTGTTACGCGTCGTGGAACAGCACGGCATCACGCACGTCATGCATCTGGCGGCGGAATCGCACGTGGACCGTTCCATCACCGGCCCTGGCGATTTCATCAACACGAACATCATGGGCACGTTCAACCTTCTGGAAGCCTGTCGCGGATTCTGGAACGGCAAGTTTGATGACAAACGATTTCATCACGTCTCCACTGATGAAGTGTACGGCTCGCTCGGTGCGACCGGCTTCTTCACCGAAACGACGCCCTACGCGCCCAACTCACCGTATTCCGCAAGCAAGGCCTCCAGCGACATGCTGGTGCGCGCGTATCATCACACTTACGGTCTGAACACGGTCATCACGAATTGCTCGAACAACTATGGACCATTTCAATTTCCGGAAAAGCTGATCCCGGTTGTCATCCAGAGCTGTCTGGCGCGCAAATCCATTCCGGTCTATGGCGACGGCATGAACATCCGCGACTGGCTCTACGTCCGCGACCACGCGCAAGCGTTGTGGCAGGTGCTCAGTCAGGGCAAGACCGGCGAGACTTACAACATCGGCGGTCACAACGAATGGGCGAACATCAACATCGTGAATTTGATTTGCGATTTGATTGATGAATTGGCCCCGCAACTCGGCGGCAACACCCGGAAGTTGATCACGTTTGTCAAAGATCGCCCCGGGCATGATCGCCGGTACGCGATTGATGCCTCGAAAATCCAGCGCGACCTCGGCTGGGTGCCAGAGCACACCTTCGAGAAAGGCATCCGCGAAACCGTCCGCTGGTATCTGGACAACCAGCCGTGGGTCAAAACAGTCCTGGCGAAACCTGCGTCGTAACCACGCGCATTGTCCCGGAAAAACCTGTTTCGGCAGGAAACAGGACACTTTAACGCTCCTTTAAAGTCCCACTCGAGTGCCGTCAACTCGACGCCAGTTCCCTCCTTTCAACAGGAAATGCCCAATCTTCAATGGAAATTGCGTTGCAAACAGGGGACTTACGAACTAAAACCCCTGTCAATCACCGCCCGGTAGTCTGCCAAAGAAATGCGAGCAATTGGATGCTTGCCTTTGGATGGAGCAACATGGGACGGGGCACAATGTATGCTTTTGAGAATGGCATGGTAACATCAATCATCGTTTTCACATGGGTTGGAATTTCCGCCGGGTTGTCCTTCGCCCTGATGGCAGCAGCCGCCAAGCGCTCTCCAATGGCCGGTTGAGCATTGGGTCGCACACGCCCTCGTTTCAATGGGTCATCTACCGGCCCATTCCGTCCGTCCTTTCAATTGAATCGTAGGTGACGGAAGAAAAAACCGGATGCAGCGAACAAGCGCTGCATCCGGTTTTTGTGTCTCGAAAAGGCTATGCCTTGATTACCTGCCCGGGGCGCGTCGGCACGTCCACCATGGCATTGCGGGTATCCACAATGCACGGCGACCACTCAGCCAGTTCGCGGTAGTCCACGCAGGCGTGATTCGTCGCGATCAACACCAGATCATAAGATGAAATGACGTCCCGATTCCACTCGACGGATTTTGTGCCCGCCCAGTGTCCGTGTTCACGGGTGGGTCGAATGACCGGCACAAACGGATCGTAATAAGCGACGTTGGCACCGCGCGACTTCAACATCTCCATCAGCACGTAACTTGGCGATTCGCGTTCGTCGTCCACGTTCGGTTTGTACGCCAGACCCAGGATGAGAATCGAACTACCGTTCACGGCCTTCTTGGACGTGTTCAAGGCGTCAGCGACCCGGTGAACGACATATTCGGGCATCGCCGTATTGATTTCGCCGGCTAGTTCGATGAACCGCGTGTGCTGGCCGTATTCGCGGGCTTTCCAGGTCAGGTAAAACGGATCAATCGGTATGCAATGACCGCCCAGGCCCGGTCCGGGATAAAACGCCATGAATCCAAACGGCTTGGTCTTGGCCGCGTTGATGACTTCCCAAATATCAATACCCATTGCCGAATACACAATCTTCAGTTCGTTGACCAATGCGATGTTGACGCCGCGAAACGTGTTCTCCAACAACTTCGTCGCCTCCGCTGCCCTGCAGGAGGAAACCGGGACAATTGTTTTGATCGCCTTGGAATACAACTCGGTCGCCTTTGCGAGACAAGCCGGCGTGTAGCCGCCGACCACCTTGGGAATGATTGCCACCTTGCTGTTGGGATTGCCGGGATCCTCGCGCTCCGGAGAAAACGCCAGGTGAAAATCCTTGCCCGCCTCGAGACCGGAACCGACCTCCAGCACCTCTCTCAGATCCTCGTCCGTCGTGCCCGGATACGTCGTGGACTCCAGCACCACCAACGTGCCCTTCTGGAGATGACGCGCAATCGCACGGCCCGTGTCGAGAATGTAGGAAATATCCGGCTCGCGGTTCTTGTTCAGCGGCGTCGGCACACAGATGATTACTGCATCCACTTCCTTCACCCGGCTGAAATCCGTCGTCGCGGAAAAGGCCCCCTGCCGCACCAGTTCAGCGACGGCCTCGGACGCGATATGTTTGATGTAGCTCCTGCCTTGATTCAGAGAATCCACCTTGGCGGAATCAACATCCAGCCCGAGCACGGTGACACCCGTTTTTGCAAACTGCAACGAGAGCGGCAAGCCCACGTACCCCAACCCGACAATTGCTGTTTTCATTGTTGTCATTAATTGTCCAAAATTTCAGATCTTGATCAAAGTTGAATATGACTCTCCTTGTCTCCGCAAATCAGTTCCCGCCACTCAACCTCCACAGAAGAGTCGCCACCACCCGATTACACTCCGGCAAACCGATGATGGATTCATCCTATTGCGTTGCCGCCCTGTAGAACCGCTGGCTCATGCCGCTCATCGCATCAACGATGGTCCATAT